>JACQHT010000069.1 GCA_016198835.1 Planctomycetota bacterium
CTATAACACTATATAACAGTTGCGCTGCACAACTGCTAAGATAGCTACAAATTTACTTCAGAGTCGGATTAGTATATTTTTATCAATCTCTTTTTCAAAGTCAAGATAAAATAAAATCCAAAATTTGGCTTTAGAATTTTGAGTCCGTGCTTTGGTATTATACTATCAAGGCTTGCCCTGTTAGAAATCACAGATTTCTAACAGGGTAAACATGCGTCTTCGTTTTTTTTGACGGGGTATTATACAGAAGGGCAAAAATGCTGTCAAGGGTTAAGGGCACTTTTTTACATTTGACAGGGGTTTCTTTTTATATTAAAATTTACATTTAATTTACTTCTTTGAAAAGAAGTAGGTAAAAAACTTCTAACATCTTTCATGACATCATCTTTTCTGGATATCATAAGTTTTTTTAGACCACCTTTTCTTCATAAGGGGTGACTTGCTGCGTATGGCTATAGTGGCTGGGATAGATGAAGCTGGATATGGACCAACGATTGGGCCTCTTGTAGTTACCGGGGTAGTGTTCAATGTGCCCGATGATTACGCTAATAAGAGCATTTGGCACTTACTCGAAGACGCCGTAACTAAAAATGTCCAGCGGGTGCACAAGGCTGATTCGCCTCAGGCGAATGGGTCGACAGAGCGCATCGTCGTTGACGACAGTAAAAAGGTGTATTCTTCCTGCGGGCTTAAAAGAATTGAGGATGGTGCGCTACCTTTCATGTGGTGTCTTAAGGGCCCTATTACTTCCTTTCTTGGCTTGTTAAAGGCTTTGTCATGTTATGATGTAGATGTGTTGAACAGCTACCCGTGGTATGTGGGAAAGGACCTTTCATTGCCCATTGCTTCTAACCCATTGACGATTACGAATAATGTACAACTCTTGACACGTACGATGGCTGAAAAGGGAGTGAAGCTGCATGGGATAAGAAGTGTGTCCGTTTCTACCATCGAATTTAACAAACAGATTAATTTAACGTGTAATAAGTCGTTGGTGCTCTTTCAGAGTTGTGCAAAACTTTTGACTGCTATATGGAAGAAATTCGGTACGCGAGGACCAAAGGTATTTGTGGACAAGCATGGCGGCAGGAACAAATATCACCACCTGCTTTCTAAGGCATTTCATGGGTGTCAAATCAAAACTTTTAAGGAGTCGGAGGAAATCTCAACCTATGAGATTAAGAAATTCGACAGGGGAATGGTGGTATCGTTTATTGAGAAGGCTGAGGATAGTCATTTCCCTGCTGCTTTAGCCTCTATGTACAGCAAGTATGTGCGAGAGCTATTTATAAAATTATTTAACGCATACTGGCAGGAAAAAGTGCCTGGTCTGAGACCAACTGCTGGGTATCCTCTCGACGCAAAAAGATTTTTGCAGCAAATTCATGGGGCAAGAAATGCCTCAGAAATTTCAGACCAAATTCTTATAAGAAAAAAATGATGTAAGACGTAAGATAAAAGAAAAACGGTCTTATATTTCACGTTTTACGTCTAACGTCTCACAGCTTACTTGTTTACTTCTTGTGTCTAAGTGAAAGGGGTTGCTATATAATGGATGTTAATGTGGCTATTGTCGGTGTTACCGGGGCTGTCGGCTTAGAAATGTTAAAGGTTCTGGAAGAAAGGAACTTTCCCATAAATGAAATCAGACCTTTAGCGTCAAAACGGTCGGTGGGAAAGAAGATAACCTTTAAAGGCAAGACGATTACAGTCCAGGAACTTACACAGAAATCTTTTCACGGGATTAACATTGCGCTCTTCAGCGCAGGGGGTAGTATAAGCAAGGAGTTCGCCCCTTACGCCGTTGAAAGCGATGCCGTTGTTGTGGATAATACCAGCGCATTCAGGATGGATGACGATGTGCCACTGGTTGTGCCTGAGGTGAATGCGCACGAGATTGCAAAACATAAAGGCATCATTGCCAATCCCAACTGCTCTACAATCCAGATGGTTGTCGTGCTTAAACCCCTGCATGATTACGGCAGGATTAAACGAATAGTGGTTTCTACATATCAAGCAGTTTCTGGCGCAGGGCTTAAGGCAATAGATGAACTTCAGAAGGAGACAAGAAGTATCCTCGCAAATGACGGAAGCTATAAGAGAACCATTTTCCCGCACCAGATTGCCTTTAATGCCTTGCCACAGATACCCCAAAGCAATGCCTTTTTACCGAACGGTTATACTGTTGAAGAAATGAAGATGATTAATGAGACTAAAAAGATTATGGGCGATTACTCCATCAGGGTGACGGCAACAACAGTAAGAGTGCCTGTAATTCGTAGCCATAGTGAATCGGTTAATATTGAGACGGAAAGAAAGATAACGGCATCAAAGGCAAAGGAAATACTTTCAAGGGCGCCAGGGGTGACGTTGATGGATGACACATCGAGGCAGATTTATCCGCTTGCGTCAATAGCCGCTGGCAAGGACGATACCTTTGTTGGCAGGATAAGGGAAGACGAATCCATTGAAAACGGCCTTAACTTGTGGGTTGTGAGTGATAATCTTAGAAAAGGCGCAGCGCTTAATGCCGTCCAGATTGCAGAAAGATTATTGTCTGCTTTTTTATGAAAAGGTAAGTAGAGAAAGAAGTAAGCAAGAAACCTCTATGATATTTCAAGAAGGCTATACTTTCTGAAATATTCTAAAAGTTTCTTGGCTTACCTTCTTTTCAAAGAAGGTAAGTTGCGTAACATAAAACTTCTTATAGAATATGAAGGTACGAATTATGCTGGCTGGCAGCGACAAAATCCACGAAAGCCGTCGGTAGGGGCTGGTTTTAAACCTGCCCCTACAATCCAGCAAACATTGGAAGACGCAGTTGAGCAAATAATACACGAAAAGGTTGTTCTTTATGGAGCCAGCCGAACGGATTCAGGTGTCCATGCCATGGGACAGGTTGCCCATTTTAAAACCGCATCCGAGATTCTTACGACAAAACTACCTGGAGGTGTTAACGCCCATTTACCACCCGATATTGCCGTTAAATCTGCCGAAGAAGTTCCCGACACTTTTCATGCACAGTTCGATGCCAAATCAAAGGTATATCGTTATACTGTGCTGAACGAGTCTTTGAGATGCGCCCTTTTTAGAAACTTTTGCTACCACTTTCCATTTTTGCTCGATATAAATAGAATGAAAGAAGCATCACAGTTTCTGTTAGGCACACATGACTTCCAAACGTTTCAAAGACATGCTTATTACACAAAAAAGAATACGGTGAGAACCTTAAGCATGATGGAAATAAAAAAGGAGATTAGCTTTATCCATTTTTTACTTGAGGCAGATGGCTTCTTATATAATATGGCAAGGGCAATCGTGGGAACGCTTTTAGAAGTTGGAAGGGGTAAAATTACCCCTGATGAATTCAAACGCATCCTTGAGTTAAAGAACAGACGCCTTGCCGGAGAAACAGTACCGGCAAAAGGATTGTGTTTAATGGAAATTAAATATTGAGGGGATAAACAATGGAGTATAGAACAGTCGAATCTTCAGTTAATAAATTCAAAGTTAAGATTTTATTGACACCATTATAAATTGGTGTCAAGCCTTCTATAATCACATTAATTTTTGTGTTTGACAAAATGTGTAAAAAGTGATAAATTGAAAAATATATTATTTATATTTATACAGGCAACGGTAGACCAAACTTACCAGTTACCATGCTTAGCGTAAACGGTTATTTTGTTAGTGCAAGGTGGCTAAAATAACCGGGAGGATGTAAAAAAATGTACTTGGTTTTAACTTTCCTTATTAGTTTTATCTTTGCTATTCTAAGCGAACTTACCTGTCTGGATTCGATTACTGCATCGTCTGTACAGCCGGTGTCTCTTGATAATGAACAACTGTTTTTAGATGTTGATGCCCTTGAGCCAGGGATGAAGGGTTACGGAAAGACGGTGTTTTCTGGAAAGAATATCGAAAGATTCGATATCGAGGTTATTGGTGTACTGAAGAACTGGGAAGTAAAGAGCGACATGATACTGATAAAGATGTCCGGTGCATCCCTCGATAAAACCGGGATAATTGCAGGAATGAGCGGAAGCCC
This sequence comes from Planctomycetota bacterium, assembly GCA_016198835.1. Classification (GTDB taxonomy): domain Bacteria; phylum Planctomycetota; class Brocadiia; order Brocadiales; family Subterrananammoxibiaceae; genus Subterrananammoxibius; species Subterrananammoxibius californiae. The sequence continues at coordinate 4,049 of JACQHT010000069.1, forward strand.
TGTTTATGTTAACGATAAGCTAATCGGAGCGGTCTCTTACGGCTGGACGTTTGCTAAAGATGCAATTGCTGGTGTAACACCAATAAGGGATATGATAAAGGTGCTTCATAACATCAGTCAAGAGTCAGATGTAGGGACAACCCTTGCGGTTGCCCATGACGGGGCAGGGACAAGCCCTGCTACTACAAGTTATTGGGAATCGCCATGGGCGCTTCAAGATACAAGAGTGAAAACTGCGCTTGCTAAAAATACAAGTGAGGTTGGAATAGTTCAAGATATGCAAACAGTCAAACTTATACCTATTAAAGCCCCTTTAGTGGTTTCCGGGTTTGATAGCAGGCTAATAGAACGAATGGGAACTGAGCTGGAAAAATATGGTTTGGTTCCTGTGCAAGGTGGCGGTGGGTGGACCTCTTCAAGTAGTAGTAGTGATGACCTACAACCAGGGGCTGCCGTTGCAGCCGTACTGGTTCGTGGAGATTTAAATGTTTCTTCTATCGGAACACTTACCTATAGGGAAGGCGATAAAATTGTTGCATTTGGTCATCCATTTTTCCACACAGGGACCACTAATCTGCCCATGTCTTTGGCGCATGTGTATACTATAATTGCAAACCAGTCCACCTCTTTTAAGGTCGCTGCTGCCACGGATATCATTGGCAGGATTTCTCAGGACAGAAAGCCAGGAATTGCTGGAACCGTTGGAGAGTATGCCAAAATGATTCCTTGTGAGGTTGAGGTTAGAGGGGCATCCGCCTCTGGAGGACTAAGATATAAATTCGAGGTTGTTCATGACAAGATCCTTTCGCCCAGCCTTGTTCAGTGGGCTATAGAAAGCGCTTTGTTGGCTACCGAAAAACAGGCGGGGCCAAAGATGGTAAAATTGTGCCTTGCCGTCCAACTTGAAGGACGCCACAAACCTGTTGAGATAGAGAATTCTTACTACGATGTAAGCGCACAATGGGCTCCTATTTACGATATAACCTCACCCATAGGCACATTGTTAAATAACCCATTTCAGGATGTAAAAATTAATAAGATTTCTTTGATTGCTTATGTTTTTGATGCTCAACGTACCGCATATATAGAGAACGTCAAGGTAAGCAAACGAACTGTCAAGCCCGGGGAAACAGTCCAGATTAATGTAACTTTAAGGCCTTTCGATTGTACAAATGTTCAGAAAACAATTAACTTCCAGGTTCCGAGTGATATTGTTCCCGGAAGCATTATATCCCTTACCGCATGCGATTCACAGTATAGTCAGTCGCTTGAAAAATTAAGGGCTCCTGACATGTTTAAATCAAAGAATTTTGACCAGCTTATTGACTTGATAGAAAATACCGAAAAGCGCACAAACCTGATTGTAAGGTTGCGGCTGTCAAAAAGGGGCATTACCTATCAGGGTCAAGGCTTCCCATCATTGCCGTCTTCCTTTTTATCTATCATGGCTTTTTCCAATCGGAGCGGGGTTGGCATTCTTTATGACGAAGCTGTCCTGAAGATTGAAACCGACTGGGTATTAAATGGTATACAATCTCTGCCATTGGTTGTTGAAAATGGATAATCTGCCTGAGGCAGAAGATATGCCGAGCTTCCCGATACAGCGCTCAACATGATAGACTTCTTCGTAAAAAGTTAAAAGC
>JACQHT010000066.1 GCA_016198835.1 Planctomycetota bacterium
ACAATGTTTCCTGGAATTGTAAAAGGGATGGCTTGCCAGTTACAAAAAGAAGGTGAGCGAACCTTGTATCTGAATAGCATGTTATTGGGAGCAGTCATGACCCAGTAAATATTCTCACCTCGAGGGGATTCCACGTAACTCAAGGCTTGTTTGTATGGTGGAAATTCCTTAATTTGGGTCTTTATGGAACCCACGGGCATCTTATCGAAACATTGCTCAATGATATGAATGGCTTGATAGACCTCATCTATCCTGACGCGTACCCTTGCCAGCACGTCCCCTTCGTAGTGAAAGACAGGAACGTCAAAATCTACCGAGTTGTAGGCAGCATAGGGGTGATTGACCCTGGTATCGTGGGCAATTCCTGATGCCCGTGCTGCCACACCAACTACCCCTAACCCTCTGGCTATTTCTGTGGAAAGTCTACCCGTAGTTTCAAGGCGGTCTAACAAAGAGGAAGATGCAAACATAATTTTTGTAAGGTCTTTAAAATCTTTTCTAACATAAGTTAGTGTGTTTAAAATGTGTTTTTTTAAATCATCGTTTATATCGAATCGAACGCCGCCAATCGTGTTCATTCCTCTAAGGTATCGGTTTCCTGTAACGGTTTCATTGAGATGTTGTAAATACTCACGAATCCTGAATCCATGGGCGGTTCCAAGAAGAAAAGCAGCTCCTGCACATATATTTCCAATGTCTCCGATATGATTATAGAGCCTCTCTAATTCAAGGATAATAGTTCTGATGAACTTTGCACGTGGTGGTATCTCAATATCTGCCACCTTCTCGATGGCTTGACAATAACCTGTTGCATGAGAGGCTGCACAAACACCACAAATTCTCTCTGCAAGGAATAAAGCCTTTGTATACGGCATATTTTCAAAAAGCTTTTCTGTGCCCTTATGGGTATAAAATAACTTGGCATCCAGATAGAATATGCTATCTCCTACAGCGCTGAACCTGAAATGTCCCGGTTCAATAATACCAGCGTGAATTGGCCCTACAGGTATTTCAAAGACCCCTTCTCCATCAACCTTCTTAAATGGCAGTTTAGATTCAAGTTGTGGCAGGGGTGTATTTATATCAAAATCCTTCCTTAATGGATATGTATGTTCTGGGAAGTTGCCATGCAGTACGAGTGTATCTGGCTCTGGATGTCCTACAGGGGTAAGACCAAACATGTCCTTAATTTCACGTTCATACCAATGGGCGGCTGGAATTTTTGGTGTAATTGATGGGAATTCAGGTTGTCGTTCGCTGATAGGCACATTAACAATTAAAAAGGTGTCTTCATGAGGGATAGAAAAAACATAATATAGCTTGAAGTAATTATTTAGACTTCTTTCATCATTACAGAACATAGAAGAAAGCTTTGCACGAAATGTGTTGTGGATATAAAGGCATACATCCACAAAACTTTCCCTTTTTGAAGAGATATATATTTCATTTTCCTGGATACCTCTTGAGACGGTAATAATATCCTTGAATTGGTTTGACAATTTATCTATACGGAGTTGTCTATTGTCACTCATTATGCATTCCTTACAATATCATAGATATTACTGAGTATTTCACGCAATAAAGGTGGTACATAGAAACTGATAATCATTACAAAAAACAAAAGGAAGCACATGGCGGCAATCGTAAATTTACTTACCTCTCCTGTTGGAATAGCCTGTACAGGGGCGCCAAAAATCATCTTGAATACATTATATACAAATCCAACAAATATAAGTGCAATACATACCACAAGTAATGAGCTGAATACAATAATGAATGCATTTCCACTTGAAAAGCTATCTGCAAGTACCATAAACTCGCTGACAAATATATTGAACGGTGGAGTACCTGTAATAGCGAGGACGGCAATAATCAGAATTACCCCTGTAATGGGTGTAGTTTTAATAACCCCTCTTATACCTTCCATTTCCCTTGTTTTATACTTTAAGAATAAATTGCCTGCACAGAAGAACAGGAGTGATTTCGCTACAGCATGGTTAAATGTATGTAACTCTGCCCCGTAAACACTGTACATCCCTCCAAAACCCATTCCAAGTGCAATAAAACCGATATGCTCTATACTGCTAAAGGCGAAGAGGCGTTTATAATCCCTTTGTACGAGGATAAAAGGTATTGAAACGATGACGGAGATAAGTCCAAACACCATCAGGAGCGTACATGAATAGTCAGCGCCGACGCATTTGGATGTTATTATATGGTATCTGATGATACCGTACATGGAACAATTTAATAGTACGCCAGAAAATAAGGCGCTTATAGGGGAAGGCGCCTGACTATGCGCATCTGGCAGCCATGTGTGCATCGGGGCAAGACCTGCCTTTGTGCCGTATCCTATTAAGATGAAGAGAAAGGCAAGTTTTATAAGGTGGGGTTCGAATTTATCCGCTACTGTGAGCAAGTTCGTCCAGTTCAGTGTATAACCTATCTCACCTAAAGCGCTGCTTGACGAATGATAAGTGAGTATTACGCCAAATAACGCCAATGTAATGCCCACAGTGCAAATGATGATATACTTCCATGCCGCCTCCTGATGTTGTTTTTTGTTATAGAAACCCACCAAAAACGTAGTAGATAATGTGGTAGCTTCAATTGCCACCCACATAATACCCAGGTTATTAATCACACATACCATTAACATGGTAAAGATAAACATATGAAAGAGGAAGTAATACCATCGCAGCTTCTTTTCCGTAAACTCACCTGCATTAAATTCCACGGTCATATAGCCTGCTGAGTATAAAGAAGACGCAAACCCTACAAGAGTAACAATCTGCGTGGTAAGGATACTCAAGGCATCCATATAAAAGAAACCGTTTAGTCCTATTAATGAGTGATGGGTGTAAATATTGTAATTAAGGAATATGTTATATGCTAAAGTTATAAAGCTTCCAGCAATACTTATGTATTTTGGTATAGCGTGTCCCTTTGTAAGGATACACGCAACAGCGGTTATAATTGGTATAATCAAAAGCAGTGGTATTATCATTTTTTATTCCCTGAGTTCGCTTAAGAATGCCGTATCGATGGTATCGAACGATTCCTTAATCCTGTATACGTAAATTCCCATGATGATTACACTCACCAGTACATCGAAGAATAACCCTAACTCCACTATGAGTGGCATACCATAAGAGGTGGATAAGGCGGCAAAAAACAGACCGTCCTCCATGGCAACAAGTCCAAGTACCTGCGTAATGGCTTTCTTTCGTGTAATCATTGCAAAGAATCCTATAAGGGTAATGGCAAATGAAACAGGCAAGCAATGGCGCATGAAAGTATTTTCAAATTGGATAATAGATAGCGTTGCATAGTACGCAATAAGGATAATACCGCAAGAGAGCAGCAGGGATAATGTATAACTTATAAAAGATTCTATCTCTTTTTTGATATTGGTTTTATTAACGATATAGAATAGAAGACCAGGCAGGAAAATTACCTTTAGCAGTAAGGAGATACCCGTAGTAATATAGATATGATGAAGTCCAGAAAAATAGGCTATAAGACCGCTTGCCACTGTAAGGAGAAAAGACCGAAAGGCATATGCCCATATACAGGTCTTTAAACGACTCGTGCCAACAAGTATAATCGTGGACATGAGCATCAAAACTGCCAGAATGTCAATAACCCTCGAATTTACTATGATTGGTTGTTCCATTGTAATTAACTCACCACATAAAACGAGATAATAGCCAGGATAGCCAGAATAAATGACGTACCTAACAGGTTGGGTACGCGAAATAATCGAAGCTTTGCAAACGATGATTCTAATATAGCAATCAAAAAGGCAAAGAATCCTATCTTGGCAAGGTATAGTCCAAAAGAAATAACAAGACCTGAGAAGGTAAGACCCCTTGCAATACCCCAGGGTAGAGAGGTATTGACCAATATAGTCAATAACAACAGAAGTTTCATGGAGGATGCCCATTCTATCAATGCCAGATACCGTCCAGAAAACTCAAGTATCATTCCTTCGTGAATCATCGTTAATTCCAGATGGGTAAAAGGGTTGTCAACTGGTATCCTGCCTGCTTCCGCAATTATTACGATAGCAAGGGCAGCAAAAGCCAAAGAGAGAGACGGGTTCATTAAAAGGATGCTATTATTAAGCAATGTATTTGTGATGTCGCTCAAATTTGTGGAACCAGCGGTCAAGGAAATAGTAAGGATAGAAAGCATCATGGCTGGCTCCGCCATGGAGGATACTGTCATTTCACGGCTTCCACCCATCCCGCCGAATGCGCTGCCTGTGTCAAGAGAAGATAAGGCCAGAAAAAATCTTCCCAGAGCAAAGGAGTATATTATCAGTATGACGTCACCCGTGAAATTGAGCGGCACTTGTGATGACAAGACCGGCACCAGCAAGGCTATTATTAAGGCCGAAACAAACGTTACATAAGGCGTTGCCGTAAAAATCCACGAAGCCGTCTCTGAGACTACCGCATCTTTCCTGAGCAGTTTGATGAGGTTATAATAGGGCTGGAACAGACTGGCCCCCCTCCTGCACTGAAGGCGTGCCTCAATCTTGTTAATAAACCCCTTTACAAGGGGTGACAGCCCTATGATAACAACGATTTGTAGAATAGGCAGAACAATATTTGAAACCAAGCCTCTACCTCTAATCTAATATGATGACAACCAATATCGAAATTAATAAGGTTACAAAGATATAAGCAAGATATATGTGAATGCTTCCTGTATGCACCCACCTTACCCTATTTGAAATGTTTAAAACATATCTGGAAATAGGTGTGTAAAAATAGTTTTCAAATATGGGTGTTATCTCACCGATGTAAGTAATAGACTTAACAAAATATTTGGGAACAGAATATATTGTGTTAATTTCTCGCCGAGGTCTATATAGGTTGCTAAAGATTATCCTGAAAGGTTTAGTAAATGCTGTAGCCGTATATTCCAACCTGGATTCAGGGGATATTCCGCACGTCCATGTCTCATAAATTTTCTTCGTAAAGCCCGGTCTTATCATGGTCAGGACTCCAAATGTAATTCCAAAAAGTATCAAGCCAAATACTGTGGCGCTTTTTGGTGATAGTTCTGTAAAGTTGGTGTGGATAGACCTGGTTTGCAGCCAATCATAAGAAGTAATGGCTCCCATGATGTCTGTGCCGAGAAGATGTGTATTTACATGATTAATGGTCATCATAATCTTTACCGGAAAAAGTCCCATAAATATACACATTACGGCTAAAACCCCCGTACTTATGAGCATAGTAAGGGGAACCTCCTTTGCCTTTTGCGCATGCTCAGAGCGTGGTAAGGCAAGGAATGAAATTCCAAAGGCTTTGATAAAACATGTGGCAGCCAATGCCCCTGACAGTGCAACAACAGCCCCGCAAATAACCGTTGTTACTTTAATAATAACTGAGGGGATATTAAAGCCATTTAATAAGGATTGGAATAAAAGCCACTCGCTGATAAATCCATTTAGCGGCGGGATGGTGGAAATAGACAAGGCGCCCACAAGGAACAGCGGCGCTGTAATATAAAGTCGTTTTATCAACCCTCCCAATTCTTCGATATTTTTTATATGTGTAGCGTAGTAGATATTTCCCGCACAGCCAAAGAGCAGGCACTTGAACACTGCATGATTAATCAAATGATAAAGACCTGCAATCATGGCAAAAGATGATAAGGTTATCAGATTATAAGACTTAAAGGCCATGGACAATCCGATACCTATAAGGATAATACCGATGTTTTCCACGCTGTGATAGGCGAGTAGCCGTTTCAGGTCATGCTCCATTAGTGCATACATGACCCCCAATAGTGTGGAAATAGAACCAATAACAAGCACCGTAAAACCCCACCAGGGTGGACAAGGCGGTAGAAATTCAAAATAGAATCGTATGAAGCCATAGATAGCCGTCTTAATCATCACACCTGACATAACCATCGAGACGTTGCTTGGGGCAGCTGGATGTGCCATGGGAAGCCAGAGATGGAGCGGGAAAATACCTGCCTTTATTCCGAAGCCGATTATTATTAAAAAGAATACTATATTTTTGTATATTGTGGGCACATTTGCTCCGACGAATCTGATATCGTCAAAGCTGAACGAACCTGTATAAGTGGTCAATATGAAAAAAGCAACTGCAAGAAGCGCTGCACCAATATGTGCCATCACAATATAAACAATACCTGCCTTAATACATGCTGGATTCTCATGCTCAAAGATAACAAGGAAAAAGGAAACCACCGTCATTAGTTCCCATACAATCATAAACACTAATGCGTTATTGGCTGTAACAACCAGAAGCATGCTTAAAAGAAAGAGGTTGTAAGTAAAACCCAAGAATCGAGTATCACGTTTATTAACGTATAATTTTGTATATCCTAATGAATAAATCGTAGCTATAAAGCCAATAACGGATATTGCGAGTATAAAATATGAAGAAAGATGGTCTATTAAAAAATCGTATTTAATAATGGCGTGATATATCAGGAAATTAAAACGTATTGAAGAACCATTAGACAGCATTGTTACAGCAGTCGCTATGCCGAAGCAGGAGGCTATGGTGGCACAAATGAACGAAATGTAATTTCCAGCCATTTGCCACCTGAAGAAGCATAAGGCAAACAAGGCGCCCACAAGGTACAAAATTATAGATAAAATGAACAATTGTTCCGTCATAGCGTATCGTAATCCAGATTTAAGAAAAGTGTGGAATATATCTAAAAGGCTGAATTATGAGGACAGAGGTAGAGACGCATTGGTATGCGTCTCTACTGCTCGTCGAAGGTGAGGGCTTTTAACTCCCGGTAAGTATAGTTTCTTCTATGGAATGTTTCAAACACTTCTCCATCTTAACAGCGTTAACCCCGTCCCGATAATAATTTGTTATAATATCCTTCTCAGAAAAACCGTGTTTTTCGTAAAATCTCCTTGCAGGCATATTATGTTCCCTTACTTCTAACGTAATACGTTCAACCCCTCTGGTGGAAAATATATCCTCAAGCCAGGAGAGTAATTCCGTTGCAATGTTTCTACACCTGTAATCTTCCCTGACACAAATGGAATAGAGGCGGCCAACAATTGAGTCACGAGTCGTGAGTCCTGAGTCGTGAGTCTTGAATTTCTCATTCTGACCCACGACTCCCGACTCCCGATACCCAACCCGCTTTCTTGTTAATCCAATGGTACAGCCTATCACATCATCACCATCCATAGCAAGTAAAACAATTGCATGTTGTGAAACCACAAGATTACGTAGCCGACGACGGCTAAAGGCATCTACGGTGAAGCATGCATTTTCTAACGCTTCAATTTTTGGTAAATACCTCACGTCGGCTTTTACATATCTGACCATCGCTATCTCTCCAGTATGGTAAACTTCTTTGCCATCATGCAGGGACGATACGACATCTTTGCAATCCTCAGTCCTTCAATTCCCCAGTCTTCCCCGGCAGTAATGTATTTGGCGCTACGGAACTCGGTGGCACAGAACTTTTGATAGATGTACTGAGCAAGACCATGAATCTTTCGATTGGTTTTCTCAATCAGGACAGATGCTGTATCCAATGTCAGGAACTCGCCAAATGTAAAACCTTCAATCTTCTCATCTACAATTACAATCGCACCCTTGAGCCCAAGTTCCTCAAAATAGATAGTGGCACATTTGCTTGCTTCTACTTCGTGTAGCAATCCATTTAGATTTTGCGACCCAAGGCACCCTTCCCTATCAGCCCGCCATTCATCAATCATCTTAAGCGTATCAGCAACATGCTTAGCCTCGAATGGCACATAAGTAAAGTTGTAATGCTTTTTAAATGAGTTGATTTCGTTTCTTTTCTTCTCGTACTTCCTGCCGGCAAGATTTATTAACTCGCTGGCATAATAAACATAATCGGGGTAACTTTCCACAATTCGATACCCATCGTTGTCAAACAACTCAAGAAATTCAGTGTGAACGTAATTTATTGATGACTCAAATCCACCTTCTGCATTTAACTCCTTCATAATAGCAAAACACTCATGAAGGGTCTGCGGGATATTATTCCTTCCCAACGGCGGAATCATCATGAATGTACCCTTATGTGTCTTTCCAAAGAGGCATAAATTGTTGTTAATAATCGTCCACGATAGATGCACAGTGCTTCGCCAGATAAAGGTGTTTACAAAGGAGTAATCACATAGGTTTACATTCTCATTTTGAAGATACTTATCAAAGATTAACTTATGTTCCAATTTTAGAGGATTAAAATCATATTTGCCATGAACTTCATGTTGGTAGTCATAATTAGTCTCTACCAGCGGTCCCTCTAACAGGTGTAAAATAATGGACCTCCTTCTTAAGGTTTGTGCCTTTAGCTGCTAACCATCCCCCCCGCCTTGGCGGGGAGTGACGCCCTTCGGCTTTAAAAGGCAGACATTAGCACTAAGTACACAACCAACGCCTTTCCCTGTACTTGAACTCCGCCTAAGTACGCCTCAGGCGGATAAAAATTAAAACAAAAAAACGGATAACCCTATTTACTTATAGAGTATCCGTTCTTGCAATGAGACAACTCTCCTCAGATAACTTCGGTAATATACTTTTCGCTATGTAGGAACAACGTTCCAAAAACCATGTCGGAAGCAAACCTTCCGATGGATTCACATTGTCAGATTGCACACGTAAAATAAAAAAAATCTCCTTAAAAAAATGCTTACTTTCTTGAAAAAAGCAAATAAAATCTCTTCCTACTTCCACAAGAGAACATTAAATACAGTACCTTTTATCCATATTTTTTGTTACTTCTTTGGCGTACCACAACCTCCACCAGTCCTTCCCTTCTTCTTTTCACCTTTCTTTGGTTCTGCCACCGTCTTCACCCCCCTTCAACAGAATAATTTGTAGTTTAGAGCGCAATTTTTATTCCTAAAAATATATTTTTTACACATATAATTGTAAAACAAAGTAGAATAAAGTCTTACAGATATAATATTCTTTGACATCTCTTTAATATTCTAATGGAAAAGTTACAAAACGGAATTTGTATTTCTTATTATCTGAATAACGTCTGATGTCCCGTCAATTTTATAATTTAACTATACAACATAATGTAGTATTAATCAACTTCTTATGTATAAGTATATGTACTGCATATAACCTTGCAAGAAAACAAGAACTTTCTTTTCATATTCTTTTAATTTCTTCAGATAAAGATGCGTAACATATTATGATGTATATAGATATACATGCACACAAATCGGTAATTTCAATTCCTAAAATTATTCCATTTCACTAACATCAAGACAATCTAAAAATAAAGATATGTTTAAAGGAATAATGCAAGAAGCCCTGTCAAACCCTTGAAAACCTCCTTTCTTAAACCGTACTTAGACATCTTGGCATGAATACTTCGTGTGGTTAATTTTGCATGGGCGGCGGTTCGTTTTATACTTCCCTTATACCGGGCGAGTACTCTTTTGAGGTACTCCCTTTCTACCTCTTCAACTGTATCCTTTTTCACATTCTGCAAGGGGAGCTCATGTTGTACCTTTACATGGATGCCGTTGTTAATTGCCACGATGTTTGCCTTTGGACGCATAGGTAAGTCAACTTCCTTTATTGTGGGGACTTTTTCAACGATTACCGCCCTTTCAATAACGTTTGCCAGTTCCCTTACGTTTCCAGGCCAGTGATAATTTATCAATGTGTCGAGTGCTTCCTGAGAGATGTTTTTTATATCCTTGTGGTTTGCTTCCCGGTATCTCTTTAAGAAATGCGTTGCAAGCAATGGAATATCTTCTTTTCTTTCCCTTAAAGGTGGTAAGTTTATCCTGACTACATTTATTCTGTAATAAAGGTCTTCTCTAAAAGTCCCTTTATCAACGGCTGTCTCAAGGTCTTTGTTGGTTGCAGCAATCACCCGTACGTCCACATTAAATGTTTTGTTACCACCTACCCGCTCAAACTCCCTTTCCTGAAGAACCCTTAGCAACTTTAGTTGCATTGCAGGCGAGATGTCGCCAATCTCATCGAAAAAGATAGTCCCCTTATTTGCAAACTCAAATTTTCCAACATGTTGCTGTGTAGCCCCGGTGAATGAGCCTTTTTCGTGACCAAATAGTTCACTTTCAAGCAACGTATCGGGGAGTGAACCGCAATTTACCACTACAAAACGGTTAAATCTCCTCGGGCTATTATAGTGAATGGCCCGAGCAACGAGTTCCTTACCTGTGCCTGTTTCGCCCTGCACCAGAACCGTTGCATCAGTTTCTGAAACGGCTGTTATCAAATCAAATATCTTTTGCATCTTTGAATTTTTTGTGATTATATTTTCAAAGGCGTATTTCTTAGATACTTCTTTTCTTAGATAGAGTGCCTCGAGAAATATTTCTTGGCGAGCAAGGTTTCTTTTTATGACGGCAACTACTTCATCGGAAGAATATGGCTTTACAATATAGTCGTTTGCCCATTCCTCAATCGCATCTATGGCGAGGTCTTTGGTCTCACGGCTCACGGTAAGAATGACAAAGACCTCCGGATGGTTTTTCTTAAACGTTTCTATCCTGTCAATTATTTCATTTGTGAGGAAGTCTGCATCCGCCACAATCGTAACTGGGGATTTGGTGTCAACACTGTCAAGGACACCTGGGTCTGTTAAAATCTCTGCTATTTCGCAATCCTTTCTCAAAAACCCTTTTCTGATGTCCCCTAATAACTGACCGTTAAAGCCGAGGGTAAGTATTTGCCTTGTCATTTCATTAAATTCCCCTTACCTTTTTTGGAAACGGTAGAGACGCAAGATTTTGCGTCTCTACATTGTAGCTTATGAGCCATGAGCCATCAGCTATGAACTATTATTCTATTTCTTCTTAACGGTTACCCTTTTAACCGATTTCTTACTGGCTGTTATCTTTTTGGTAGTTTTGCTGGCAATCTCCTTTGGTCTACAGAGCAGGCTTCTTGTAATAGCAAGACGCCCACAGGCGTCACAAACATATTTAAAACTAACGACTTTGGGGGCGCATACATGCCTCGGGTCAGAGGTCATCGTGCCACAGAAACTGCACAC
>JACQHT010000067.1 GCA_016198835.1 Planctomycetota bacterium
ACCGCTCTTGAAGGCAAGAAATAGATGGTTGAAGCCTATCTTTACGATTTAATTCAAGAACTTCTTGTAAACCCCATTGTTTCTTCTTTCAAGGTATTAAAACGGATGGTTGGGGATGAGGATGGTTACATTCGCGTAAAGTGTAGTTTAGCAAATGCTAATATGTTGGAATTTGCCGAATATATAGAAGTTCGTAAAAATAAGATACATGTCGAAACCTATAGTTTTCATTGGCAAACTTCTGATGGTAAATTAGTAAAGAGATGGGATAATGTAAAACATCATAAAAACGTGGATGCATATCCTCATCATCTTCATATCCCTGATGGTCGGGTTATTAGTTCTGAACCAATGAATTTGAAAAAGGTATTGACCGAAATAGAGAAGACAATAACTTAAAAAGTGAAAACCAAGGAGGGATAAATGAAATATTTTGTTACAATTGGTCCGCCTGAGGCTGAGGCGTACGAAATCACCGCAAAAAAGACGGAAGCGGGAGGACGGACATTCTTGTCTGTCATAGTTGATGGTGAGGAATTTGCCATTGACTTCTGGAGGACACCCGATTCCCCTTTTATTCCCTCCTCCTGAACAACAGGGTTTATGAGGTGCTGGTGGAGGAGGGGGAGGTAGAGACGCAAAATCTTGCGTCTCTACGAATATGTCTCGCTGGTCAATGTTTTGAGGCGCAGGTCTCTAACGAAATTTACAGGCGAATAATCCCCCCAATCCCCCCTTTGGTAAAGGGGGGTAAGGGGGGATTAAAGGTTATAAGATGTCCTATGCCGGGCATGGTTACAGCAGTTGGTGTGAAGGATGGCGATAGGGTTAAGAAGGGGGATAGTCTTTTAATCGTTGAAGCAATGAAGATGGAAAACGAGGTTAAAGCGCCATATAGTGGGGTTATAAAGCGAATTAATGTTACTCAAGGCTCAATGGTGAAACTTAATGATGAATTAATTATGATAGAATAAAGACAAACTATACCTCCCCTTTCCCCTCCTTGCGAAGGAGGGGATTAAGGGGTGGTTAAGTGGACAAACAAGATGGAATCTAAACTCCGAACTCCGAACGCTGAACTCCGAACTAATTCAGGCATTCCGGTAAAGACCGTGTATACCCCTCAAGATTTACAGGGATGCGATTACCTTAAAGATATTGGCTTCCCAGGGCAATATCCATTTCTAAGGGGTGTCTACCCTACGATGTATCGGGGCAAGCTCTGGACGATGAGACAGTACGCAGGCTTTGCTTCCGTTAGTGAGTCCAATCGCAGGTATCGTTATCTTCTTGAACATGGAGAAACAGGCCTTAGCGTTGCATTCGACTTGCCAACACAACTCGGCCTCGATTCAGATAATCCTATAGCCCATGATGAGGTGGGAAAGGTAGGCGTGCCTATAAGTTCCCTGGAGGATATGGAGCTCCTGTTTAAAGACATTCCGCTTGATAAGGTAAGCGTCTCGATGACCATTAATGCCAGCGCTGTTATGCTTTTGGCGATGTATATAGTAATTGCCGAGAAACGTGGCATACCAATATCGAATCTGAGAGGGACTATTCAAAATGATATACTAAAAGAATACGTTGCAAGGGGCAATTTTATTTATCCTATCGAACCCTCTATGCGACTGGCTACCGATATTATTGTTTATTGCAGACACCACATGCCCAAATGGAATAGTATTAGCATAAGTGGGTATCATATAAGGGAGGCTGGCGCTACAGCCGTACAGGAACTTGCATTTACCTTTGCAAATGCCATTGCCTATGTAAAATCGGTACTTGAGAAAGGACTTGATGTTGATGAATTTTGTAACAGGCTTTCATTCTTTTTTGCCGTGCACATGGATTTCTTTGAGGAGATAGCAAAGTTCAGGGCTGCCCGCCGAATCTGGGCAAAGCTAATGAAAGAGCGGTTTGGGGCAAAAAAGTTAGAGTCGTGCATGTTGAGATTTCATATCCATACAGGCGGCGTGTGCCTCACATCTCAGCAGCCAGAAAATAATATTGTGCGTGTAGCATTGCAGGCTATGGCAGCCGTTTTAGGGGGGACGCAATCCCTTCACACCTGTTCTTATGATGAGGCGCTTGCCTTGCCATCGGAGCACGCAGTTATGCTCGCCCTGCGCACACAACAGGTTATAGCGACCGAAACAGGCGTGCCGAATACGGTTGACCCGCTTGGCGGCTCGTATTATGTGGAGTCTTTAACCAATGAACTTGAAAACAGGGTCTGGAAATTGCTTGATGAAATTGAATCAATGGGCGGGGCGATTAGCGCCATCAGTAAAGGCTATATGCAGGAAGAAATCCAAAAGAGCGCATTTGCTTATCAGAAGGAAATCGAAGCTGGCGAGCGAATTATTGTAGGGGTAAATGCGTTTATTGGTGAGAGACAAGAGATACCTCAAATATTACATATAGACCCTGAAATAAAGAAAGAGCAGATTCGACGGCTTAATGAATTAAAGAAGAAACGTTCAAACAAAAAGGTTCGCACGTCCCTTGAATCCTTGCAAAATGCAGCAAAAGGCTTCGACCTGAGCTCAGCCGAAGGTAAAGAAAACCTCATGCCCTTTATCATTGATTGTGTACGTAACTACGCAACCCTCGGCGAAATTTGCAATACATTAAAATCTGTTTTTGGGGCGTACACGTTGTAGGGGCGAGGTTTCCTCGCCCTGTCAGGGAGGGCAGGGGAACCCTGCCCCTACCAAGATTATGTTTAAAAAAATAGACCATATTGCTATTGCAACGGATGATATTGAGGGGGCTTTATCTGTCTATAGGGATATATTTGGCATTGCGGTTACGTATAGAGAGGTGTTTAGAGAATTGGGTGTTGAGGTAGCTGCGCTTCGCATTGGAGAAAGTTGTATTGAGTTTGTAAAGCCACTTGATAAGGATAGCAAGGTAGCAAAATTCTTGCAGGAACGGGGCGAAGGCATTCATCACATCGCCTTTCAAGTGGAAGATATAGAAAAATCCATTGAGGAACTAAAAGCAAAAGGCATTCGAGTAATTCCAGATGGAATAAAAAGGGGTATAGAGGGCAAGAAAATCGCCTTTTTACACCCTAAAGACTGCCATAATGTGTTAATTGAATTAACGCAAAAGGCTGAGGGCTGAAGGCGGAAGGCTGAAGAAAAAGATTTTTCCTTCAGCCTATCATTTCCTCAGTCTTCAGCCTGTTTGAGTATGCGAGTAATTGCAGGAACTGCCAGAGGAACACATCTTCTTAGTGTCAAAGGTGAGAAGACAAGGCCTGTCTTAGACAGCGTAAAAGAGGCATTATTTAACATAATACGGGAAGTTGTTCCCGGTAGCAATGTCGTTGATTTATTTGCCGGCACAGGTGCGCTGGGAATAGAAGCCCTGAGCCGCGGGGCATCGTTTTGTATATTTATTGATAAGGACCGTCATGCCGTTGAGGTAATCAAAAAAAATCTTCTAAAGGCAGGACTGCACGAGAGGGCGCACGTTCTCAGGTTGGACGTTTTTAAAGCGTGTTCCTATTTATTAAATGTAGGGGCAACCTTGGGGTTGCCCTTACTCGACCTTGTGCTGGCAGGTCCTCCTTACGAAATGGTCGAGCAAGCGGAAGGCAGGGGGCGTATTCTTTCCCTTTTTCAGGAAATGGTAGAAAAGGGGATTTTAAAATCAGACGGAATGATTGCTTTACAGCATCGTAGGGGCACGTTGCAACGTGCCCCTACAATTTGTATCCCGGATTTAGAAATATTTGACCAGCGTTGCTATGGTGAGACACAATTAACCTTTCTACGAGTAACGAGCGACGAGCGGCAAGCGACAAGCAATGGGAAATGAATCTATAAATGTAAAAGCGCCAGCGAAGGTTAACCTTTTCCTCGAGGTATTCGGGAAAAGGTATGACGGTTATCATGAGATAGAGACCGTTATGCAGGAAATAGACCTCGTGGATGATATTGTAATTGAAGAGAAAGAGAAAGGCATCGAAATAACATGCACAAATCCACGAATTCCTCCTGGTAAGGACAACATTGTTTGGAAGGCTACGGAACTAATGCAAAAAGAGACCGGTATAAACAAAGGAGTGAGTATTCATCTCTTTAAAAGAATACCGATTAGCGCAGGTCTCGGCGGTGGAAGCAGTGACGCTGCTGCAACCCTTAAAGGGCTGAACAAGTTATGGAAGGTTGGTCTTAATGAAAACGAGCTTATGAGGCTTGCCTCTATGCTTGGTTCCGATGTCCCGTTTTTCATTAAGGGTAACACTGCTATTTGCAGGGGAAGGGGCGAAATTGTAACCCCTGTTCCTATTAGCACATACTTTTCGTATGTTCTTCTTTATCCTGATATAGAGATAAGCACTGCAAGTATCTATCAAAACTTGAAAATTGACTTGACAAAGGCTGTAAAAGATGTTAGGTTTCTTTTAGAAATACTTAAAAACGGCAACGCTGAAAGCGTGGGGAAATTACTTTACAACCGACTGGAAGAAGTTGCCTTACGACTTTACCCTGACCTTCATCGCATTAAAGAGGCTTTACGCGTCTATAACTTTTGTGGCTTGTTGTTATCTGGAAGTGGTTCTGCTATCTACGGGTTATGCAGGAGGCAAAGCGATGCAGAAGAGATTAAAAACCAGTTAGACAAGTGTGGCTTAGGTCAAGTATTTTTGGTCACTAATGCCGCTCCAAATTTTTCTGCCTAATTTACTCCAACCAATTTTAAGTACATAAGTCTCGTACCAATTTTGTTGGTACGGGATAAATGTAATAAATTATGTAGTATTTGTTATATTTAGTTGGAATGGCACTAATAGGCCTATTGCTAAGTTTTGACAGGCAAATGCGAAGTAGGAGGTGAATGGCCGTGAATATTACAGAGGTCAGGGTTAGATTAACAGAGTCAAGGAAGAACCGTTTACAGGCTTTTTGTAGTATTACTATTGATAATGAATTCGTTATAAGGGATTTGAAGGTAATTGAGGGTTTTAAAGGGCCTTTTGTTGCCATGCCGAGTAGAAAGTTAACATCCAAATGCCCTCGGTGTGGGGAAAAAAATCAGCTTCGAGCCCAGTATTGCAACGAGTGTGGAAACAAGCTTACCGTTAACAAATTTGTTTCTGCAAGACCTGGTGAAAAAGGGGCGCCTACAAAAACCGAGCTTAGCCCGAGTAGTAAAATAAAGCTTCATGCAGACACGGCACATCCAATTAATTCCCATTGTCGTGAGGAGATTCAGAATCGAGTGTTAGCTGCTTATAAAGAGGAACTGGAAAAGTCAAGACAGCCAGGTTATAAACCTCCAAAGATGGAGGAATTGGAAGAACCTGATTACGAAGAAACTGAATATACAGAGGAAAAGCAGGCTAAAGAGAGTCCTTCTGGATAAGGGATTTTTTCTTAAGTTTGCTTTAATCTACTTAAATAGGCTAAGAGGCTAAGAGGTGAAGAGGTACACTCATAACCTTTTAGCCTCTTGACCTTTTTGCCTTTCTTAATATGATGAAAACAGGCTCTCAAATTCTTATTGATACATTGTTATACGAAGGGGTTCAATTTGTATTTGGAATCCCAGGGGGTGTCGTCCTTCCGCTTTTCGATGCGCTATACGATGCCCCGCTAAAGATTATTTTGACCAGACATGAGCAAGCTGCTGGTCATGCTGCCGATGGCTATGCCAGGGCTACTGGCAAGGTGGGCGTTTGTATAGTTACCTCTGGTCCAGGGGCAACAAATTTAACTACCGCCATTGCGACTGCATACATGGACTCTATACCAATTGTGGTAATAACGGGGCAAGTAAGGTCGCATTTAATAGGAAGTGACGCTTTTCAGGAAGCCGATATTACAGGCATTACCCGTCCCATTACCAAGCATAACTATCTTGTTAAAGATGTTAAGGACCTTGCAAGGATAGTAAGAGAGGCATTCTATATTGCGAGGACTGGCAGGCCGGGACCCGTTCTTATTGACCTTCCCGTTGATGTAACATTAGCTACTTCTGAGGCAACGATTCCTGAGAAGGTTGATTTACCTGGTTACAAACCCAGATACGAGGGCAATGTCAGACAAATAAAGCTTGCTACAGAGGCAATTAATAAATCGAGGAAGCCAGTTGTCTATGCAGGTGGCGGTGTTATTATATCTGGTTGTTCAGATTTACTGTTAGAACTTGCCGAAAAAGGGAATTTGCCAGTAACAACCACACTCATGGGTCTCGGAGGTTTCCCTGAAGATAACAAACTATCGTTAGGGATGCTTGGAATGCACGGTACTGCGTATGCAAACTATTCCGTCAACGAGTCGGACCTTTTAATAGCTATCGGTGCAAGATTCGACGATAGAATTACCGGAAAGATTGATGCGTTTGCGCCAGGCGCTGAAATAATCCATATTGATATTGACCCTGCCTCTATCAGTAAAAGTATCAAGGTTGACATTCCTGTTGTAGGAGATGCAAAGCGCATCCTTACGGAGCTTGTTAAAGAAGTTAAGTATGTTGACAGACCGGAATGGTTCGAAAAGATAAAGGCATGGAAGGAAAAGTATTCTCTTCGTTATAACGAAAATGGTTTGAAGCCTCAATACGTGATTGAGCAAATATGCGAGGCTGCCAAGGGTGAGGCTATAATTACCACTGAGGTAGGCCAAAATCAGATGTGGGCAGCACTGTATTACACCTTTCGGAAGCCCAGAACCTTTATATCATCCGGTGGCCTTGGTACGATGGGATATGGTTTTCCTGCCGCAATAGGTGCCCAGTTGGGATGCCCTGACAAGATTGTTATTGATATTGCAGGCGATGGTAGTTTTCAGATGAATATTCAAGAATTAAGTACCGCTGTCTATAACAAACTCCCTGTAAAGGTAGCAATCCTTGATAATGGTTATCTCGGTATGGTGCGGCAATGGCAGGAATTGTTCTATAAAAAAAGGTATTCTCACACCCGTTTGAATGGCAATCCCGATTTTGTCAAGTTGGCAGAGGCATACGGGGCTTCAGGCTTTCTTGTTGAAAAAAGGGAAGACGTACGCCCAACTATCGAGAAGGCGCTTGTTATAAAAGGACCTGTCATAATGGATTTTAAGATTGACCAGGAAGAAAACGTTTTCCCGATGGTTCCCGCAGGTCAAACAATAGATAGGATGATAACTGAGATGGCATAAAACAGGTCATGGGTTATAGGTAATAGGTTTTAGGTCTTTATCTATCGCCTATAATGGAAACGCATGAATGTCTCAACAAATAATCGCTAAGATATGGTATGCAATCAAAACCGGGGACTATGATATGACGCATCATGCGTTTGAGAAAATGGCAGATGATAAACTTGGGGTTTTCGATATTGAAACTGCTGTGCTGAGTGGTCAAGTTGTAAAAATTGAGAAGGACGATCCTCGTGGTTCGAAATATGTGATAAACGGAGTAGGAACTGACCAAACTGCGCCTATCGGGGTGGTAGGTCGGTTTAAAGAAACAGGGATTTTTTTAATCATAACAGTTTATCAAATCAAATAACTGGGTGTAAGGAAAATGTACGGCTATAAGTGTGAATATTGTGAAGGTACTGTAAAAGAACGATTGATAGAAAAGGAAGTTTTTAAGCACAAAAATGGCTTCGTTATGCTTGAGAATGTGCCTATTGGCATCTGTGACGGATGCGGTTACCGATATTATCATTCAACAATATTGCGGAGAGTTGAAGAAATCGCAGAAGGTAAACGAGTACCTGAAAGAACAGAAGCCATACCAGTTGCTCATTTAAGATAAAAACGTTTTCCCGATGGTTCCCGCAGGTCAAACAATAGATAGAATGATTACCGAAATGGCATAAAACAGGTGATAGGTTATAGGTAAAAACCCATAGCCTATAACCAATGACCCATAACCTATTATCAATTACCTGAATATGAAGCACATAATTTCTGTAATCGTTGAAAATAAGGTAGGCGTTCTGGCTCGTATCTCTGGACTCTTTAGCGGCAGAGGCTTTAATATTGACAGTCTGAGCGTTGGAGAGACAGAGAATCCAGACCTATCAAGACTTACTATTGTTGTTAATGGCGATGATACTGTTCTCGAGCAGGTTCGCAAGCAACTGGGCAAGCTTATTGACGTCTTGAAGGTGCAGGATTTTACGGATGAAAACTATGTGGCAAGGGACTTAATGTTTGTTAAGACCAATGTCCCGCCCGGTAAACGAGGAGAGATAGTCGAACTGGTTGACGTCTTTAGGGGCAAGATAGTTGATGTGGGGCAAAGGGATATGATTATTGAACTCTCCGGAACTGAAGATAAACTTGATGCTATGTTAACCCTGCTTAGAACCTACGGCATCAAAGAGGTTGCAAGAACAGGATGCATCGCCATGCTCAGGGGAACAAAATAATCCGCCAAGGCGGATTGGTAGACAACGAGGTTTTACCTCGTTGAATTATTCAACGGACATAAAGTCCGTTGTCTACTACATTATTAGACCACAACTAAAAGGGGCAGAAAAATGGCAAGAATTTATTATGATAAGGATTCAAATCTAAGACTATTAAAGGGTAAGAAAATCGCTATTATTGGTTATGGAAGCCAGGGGCGTGGGCAGGCTCAGAACCTGAAGGATAGCGGCTTGGATGTATCAATTGGTGTTAGGTCAGAAGGGGAATCTTACAATCTGGCGGTAAAGGATGGTTTTAAACCGATACCTATAAACGAGGCGGCAAAGAAATGTGACCTTATCCAGATACTTCTGCCCGATGAGGTGCAGCCAAAGATTTACGAGACCGAAATTAGACCGTACATGAAGAAAGGGAAGATTATCGGATTCTCGCACGGTTTTAATATCCACTTTAGTCAGATAGTTCCGCATCCCGATGTTGATGTTATAATGGTTGCCCCGAAGGGTCCTGGCAGACTCGTAAGAAGCGAATACCAGAAGGGCGGGGCAGTGCCATGTTTATTTGCTGTTCAGCAAGACGCATCTGGTAAAGCGAAGGGTTATGCCCTTGCCTATGCTAAGGGTATTGGTGGCACAAGGGCAGGTGTTATAGAAACAACGTTCAAAGAGGAGACAGAAACCGATTTGTTCGGAGAACAAGCCGTCCTCTGCGGCGGTGCATCAGCCCTTGTCAAAGCAGGGTTTGAGACGTTAGTGGAGGCAGGCTATCAACCAGAACTTGCTTACTTTGAATGCATGCACGAGCTCAAGCTAATTGTTGACCTGTTCTATCAGGGCGGCTTGACCTATATGCGAAGCATTATAAGTAATACCGCAGAATATGGAGACCTCACCAGAGGCTCACGCATTATAAACGATGAAACGAAGAAGGAAATGAAAAAAATGCTAACTGAAATCCAGTCAGGACAATTCGCCCGCGAATGGATACTTGAAAACCAGGTAGGCAGGCCTGTCTATAATGCCCTGAAGGCAAAAGACGAGAATCACATGATTGAAAAGGTCGGCAAAAATCTCCGCAAGATGATGGGCTGGATAGAGGCAAAATAATGGAGAAACTGCACTGGATATTAGGTTTATTCGCAAAAAGGTTAACGCTGGCAAGTATGCTATAACGGACCATGCATTTCTTAAAGCTTTTAAAGAGGGCGTCTCCATTAACGACATTTTACATACTATTTTAAATGGAGAAATTATTGAAAATTATCCTGACAGAAGTAGATGCTTAATATATTGTTTACTTCCCAGTTATGTACCCCTTCATGTGGTAGTTGGTTACGAGTGGGGGGAAGAAATAGATATTGTTACAGTGTATATTCCTGATAAGAGACAATGGATAAAGGGTAGAATTAGAAAAAAAAGGATAAAATGAAAGTGAATAAACCATGTCCTGAATGCAAGGCTATTATGAAGTTAGGAAGGACAACACTTCATTTCGAGCGCAGCGGTTTTTATGCAGATGTTGAGGATGTTGAGGCTTATATTTGTCCGAAATGCGGTACAAGAACTATTGCAGGCAATATTGCTAAGGACATCGGTGACACTATGGAATTATTGTTTCAATCCGTAAAAAAGACTGCCAGGCTAAAGGAAAAGACATCCTTTACTGGTATTTCCTTTCATAAGCTAACTGCATCAAAAACCTCCGCAAGATGATGGGCTGGATAGAGGCAAAATAACGGGGTAAAGAATTGGAAATTGAAAAGTGAAAAATCCAGACCTGTCGTCAGGACAGGTCTAAATTTTAAAATCTACAATTCCCAATTTACAATTCTTTTGTACCGATAGGCGATAGGCGATGGCAATGGGTAAGGGCCTTAAATTTAACGCCCCTACTCCTGCATGCACGGACAAACATACCTCTATCCCCCTCTTCGGGGCATCCAAGCAGTGCTTGGGTCGGGGGAAAGCAGGTAGGAGACGCAAAATTTTACATCTCTACTAAATCCACATTCCGCATTCCACAATCCGCTCATCTTTTAACCCTTGAAATATTTACACCTTCCGTATAAGATATACGTAATATGACCAATATAATTATTTTTGATACAACATTGCGGGATGGGGAACAATCCCCCGGCGTTAGCCTGAATATTGATGAAAAGATTCAGATTGCACGTCAGCTCGTCTTGTTGAACGTAGACGTTATTGAGGCTGGATTTCCTGTAACCTCGTCAGGTGATTTTGAGGCTGTATATGCCATTGCCGAGGAGGTTAAAGGGGTAAAGGTGGCGGCGCTTGCGCGTGCCGTTGAAAAGGATATTGACAGGGCAGCAGAGGCGCTCAAAAAGGCAGAAAGCCCCAGGATACACGTCTTCCTTGCCACCTCTGAAATACACAGGAAGTATAAACTACGTAAGGCAAAGGACGAGATTATCAGAATGGCTATCGAGGGTGTGAAACATGCCAGGAAGTACGTTGAAGAGGTAGAATTTTCTCCAGAGGATGCTTCGAGAACGGAGCCTGCATTTCTTGCCGAGGTTGTCGAGGCTGTGATTGGTGCAGGCGCAACAACGGTTAACATTCCTGATACGGTGGGTTACGCCGTTCCTGAGCAATATGCTGCATTAATAGGTGGACTAAAGC
>JACQHT010000073.1 GCA_016198835.1 Planctomycetota bacterium
CAACGTTAAGGGTTTTTATCTTCATACAGGAACGCCTGCCTCCAGATATTTTTCTATTATCTCCTTAACCTCACAGGGTTCCTTATTACTCCAAAGACCTATAATCTTTCGTTCTCTTTCTGCGCTCTTGATAGAATCTGATGCATGGGCTGCGTTCTCCATAAGACCACGGCCATAAATGCTGCGTACTGTGGCGTCCGCTGCCTTTTGCGGGTCAGTAGCGCCAAGTATATTTCTAATCTTTTGTACGGCGTCAACGCCCTGATAAAGCAGTGCAAGCGATATTTCTGTTCCGGGTTTCTTTTTCTCGATGGGGTTGGTAACACGTGAGGGGTCTAAACCTGTCATATAACGGACAATGGCATTAAACTCTGTTTCTGCATTTAACTTCTTTAATTCATCGGCAATGCGCTGGACTGTACCTTCTTGAACGGTGAAGGAGAAGGTAGATTCAAATGCTTCTCTAAGTTTTTTTGCAACAAACGGCTTCAGTTTCTCTACAAACATCTCCCGTACAGGCCCATAAAATTCCTCTGCCTCTGCGATGGACATAAAGAAAATCTTTGCGGCGACAATGTACAGCCCACCCCTTGAAAATACGTCTATAATATTGCCCGGCCGTGCGCTGTGTTTCTTAAAGTTATCAGGCTTAAGGATTACAAGGGTTATCTCTGGCCTTGACCCTTCTGGAAACTTGATGATATTATCAAGAATTCCGCCGTCGCTACGGGCATACTCTGCAAGCAGGGCTAATTGTTTGTTGTTTGTTGTTGAATCTGTGGCAGTAAGCACGGCTGGCTCGAAATATTCAATAGTGCCGTTCTCGTGCTCGATAAAATCACCAAAAGTGCCTCTTACCGTGTCCCCCTTGAGCTGGCTGGATACATGGCCAATTACATCCTGTGACAGCTTTTTGACGGCATCAGGCCCTTTGAAAAGAAGGAGTATGGTGCGATTGGATATGCCAAATCGGTTCACCCTGCGGAAGTGGTCATTAATGTAATTGATGAGGGCTGTCTTCCATTTGGGTTTGATGTCCTGTTCCTCAATTGTGGCACAATATTTATCTATAAATTCATCACCAGGGGCATACATCCTTGCCCCCACAAGGTCCAAATCTGACAGGGAAAGCAATCGCCCGATTATTCCACCCGTTCTGCTCTTGAGCAGGCTATAAGGTGTTATTAATACATAAGCAAGCTCGTCAACCATAACTCATCACCACCTGTTAAAAACTTATCCTTAAACGTAGCGAAGGATAGGTTTGCAAATTTTACATAAGATGTTAGTTTAGATAATGTTAATATAGCATGAAGTGTGATTAAAAGCAATCAAAATCATGGGAATAGCCAATAGGCAATAGCCAATGACCAAATCCAAAATCCCAATTAAGGAAATTTAATAATTGGTAATTGATTGGGATTTGGTGATTGGAATTTGGGATTTATTTACTATTCCCTGTGCCCTCATCTTCTTTACTTTGTTGCTCCGTGTCCGTCATTTTTTGGGAGGAAAGGGCAAGCTTCAACCGCTCTATTTCTGCTACGAGGTTGCTACGGACGACCTCCAGTTCCTCTTTTGAATGTGTTAAGATCCTTAGCTTTTCTTCCAGTTGGTTAACCTTTTCTATAAGGGTTTTTCTCTCTCCTTCTATAACGCCATTCCTTCTTGCCAGCACAATGCCAAAGCTTGCCGTAAATAAAATGAGCATACCAAGAAGAAACGTAAGTCCTATGCCTGTCTTTGGTTTGTCTTGTGTCATATATATCCTCTTTGCTATGAACTTTCTTTGCTGCGAGCGTTAATATACTATACTGCTAACCCGTTATTTGTCAACTAATATCTGGACGGATTTGCTTTTTACGCTTTACACTCTTTCTTTGCAGGATAGCACCAAAGACCCCATACTTTTTCCCCTTGCCAACCTTGAACAACTTTTGTTACAATTAGCTCACTATGATTACAATTGAGGATTTTGCGCAGGTTGACCTGCGGGTTGCAGAGATAAAATCGGTTGAGCCACACCCCAATGCCGATAAATTGCTCGTGCTAAAGATTGATGCAGGGGATGGCGTAAGTGGACGACAGCTCGTGGCTGGGATAAAGAATCACTACAAACCAGAAGAACTCGTGGGCAAGAAGGTTATTATTGTTAATAATCTTGCGCCTGCTGTCTTAAGGGGTGTGGAAAGCCAGGGGATGCTCCTCGCCGCTCAGGACGATGATAAGATTGTTATTCTGACAACGGAAAAGGATGTAAAACCTGGCGCTAAGATACGGTAATAAGATAAGGGAAAAGGTAAAGGTAGAGGCAGAAGATTCTTTACCTCTACCTTTGCCTCTGCCTTTTCTTTTGCCTCTTTCAAAATGCTACACGAACTTCATATTTCTAACCTTGCCCTGATGGACGACGTTACGATAGGGTTTGGCGCCGGGCTGAACGTTATCAGTGGTGCTACAGGTGCAGGGAAATCCCTCATCATTACTGCACTCGATTTTATTCTCGGCACTAAAGCTACAACCGAGATAATTAAAAATGGCGAGAAAGAAACTACTGTTAGCGGCTTATTTCAAATAAACAATGACGTTATCGCCAAAGAAATAAATAAAATATGCGGCGCTTCTATCGGTTCGGAAATTCTGCTACAAAGGACGCTCGATACGGCCGGACGCAGCCGGTGCAGGATTAACTCAGAGCCAATTACAGTCACGATGCTTAAAGAAATTGGGGAAATCCTCGTAAACATTCATGGCCAGCATGAACATGAATCCCTTCTTCAAACCTCTAATCAACTTTTCCTGTTAGATGAATTTGGCGGTCTGAGCGAGCTTCGAGGACAATTCTCTGAACTCCATCAAAATATGACTGAAAAGAGAAGGCGAAGCGAAGCATTAAAAACTGCTCAGGAAAGCCGAAGGCAGCAGATTGAACTCTTTAAATTTCGGATTGTTGAGATTGACAAGGCGGAACTTAAACCGGGCGAATTAGAGGAACTGGAGCGCGAAAGAAAAATCCTTATAAATGCAGAGAAGATTCACAATATAGTCTCCGCAAGTTATAATGCACTTTATGAGTCAGAAGATTCTATCCTCCAGAGGCTGAAGGTTGTTATAAGGGATATGCAGTCCGCAACTAACTTAGATGACAATATAAATAAGATATGGGAATCGTGCAGACAATCGCTTTATCAGCTCGAGGAGGTCGCCTCTGGATTGAGCCATTATATAGATAGCTTTGATTTTAACCCTCAGCGGCTTGAACAAATTGAGGCCCGTCTCTATGCCATACAAAGGCTTAAAACAAAGTATGGCAGCACAGTCGAGGATATTTTAGCTTATCGCAACGAATTAGAAAAGAAGCTTTCTGAACTCTCCAAGGAAAGTGACGAACTAAATAATATTGATAACGAATTACAGTCTTTGTTGACTGAATTAGAGGGTATCGGGAAGAGGCTCAGCGAGGCACGCTCTTTAGCCGCCGTAAGGCTGGCAAAATTGGTTGAAACCGAACTTTCTGAACTCGGCATGGTGCATGGAAGATTCGGCATCCATTTCCCCCAGGAAGATTACATGACACCATACGGCTATGACAAAGTAGAGTTTTTGATATCCCCCAATCCTGGGGAGGAGATGAAACCTCTAAGGAAGATTGCCTCAGGTGGTGAAATCTCGAGGATTATGCTTGCCCTCAAGCACAGGCTTGCGCAGGCAGACCGCACCCCCGTACTGGTTTTTGACGAAATTGACGCAAACGTGGGCAGCAGGATGGGGAAGATAATTGGCGAAAAGTTGTACGATATTGCCCGTGCACGTCAGGTTATATGCATCACCCACTTGCCACAAATAGCCAGTTGCGCTGACCACCAGCTTAAGGTGCAAAAGATTATCAGGGACGGTGGAACATATACTATCGTTGAAAAGGTTTCCGGCTCCGCAAGGCTTGAGGAGATAGCAGAAATGATACAAGGAACTGAGAAGACAGAAACCACACGCAAGCAGGCAAAAGAAATGCTAAAAAACTCCAACCGCAATCTGTAATTTGTAATCTGTAATCTACCATGCACAATTTGTATCCGCTAAAATTCAATAGTATTTACAAAGAGAAAATATGGGCTGGTCACCGCCTCAGAACCCTGTTTGGAAGGGATGTTTCTGCCGATAAAAAAATTGGTGAATCGTGGGAAATTGCTGACCACGGAAAAGACACAACCACTATTAAAAACGGTCCCCTCGCGGGAAAAACACTTCATGACATTCTGCAATCCGCAATCCGCAATCCACAATCGGCAGGTTTCCCACTCTTAGTTAAATTGATTGACACCAGCGAAATGCTATCTGTCCAGGTTCACCCGGATGACGTGTATGCTCAAAAATATGAAGCCTACGGTGAACAGGGAAAGATGGAAGCATGGTACATAATACATGCAGAACCTGGCGCAAAGATTGTTTATGGCGCTATTCCCGGTACAACGGTTGACGATGTTAAAAAGCTTCTTAAGGCAGGAAGGGTTGAAGAATGCCTGAATTTTATAACGGTTAAGGCTGGAGACGTCATATTTATCCCTCCGGGCATGATACATGCCATAGGCGCTGGCATACTGCTTCTTGAGGTATCGCAGAACTCCGATGTAACCTACCGTCTATTCGATTGGAACAGATTGGGGGAAGATGGAATGCCCAGACCACTTCACATTAAAAAGGCATTGGATGTTTTGAATTGCCAACCCCCACCCTCCCCTCCCCCCTCGAGGGGGAGGATTAGGGAGAGGGGGGCGCAATCTACAATTAAGAGAGAGCATCTGCTCGACTGTCCAAAGTTTTCCCTTGAGCTTCTACAGTTTGAGAAGTATATTGTTGTAAATCCACCATCTTTTGGGCGGAAAGAAGTGAACAACGCAGACAATTTTCATATATTATCGGTTATCGAAGGCGAAGGGAGTCTGCAATACGGAGAGGACAAGAGAGATTTCGTGAACTTTTCTAAAGGCGAGTCCATACTTGTACCCGCAAGCCTTAAAAGTTACGGGATTCAGCCGTCAAAAATGTGTAAAATAATAAAGACTTCTGTACCATAAATAAAATAGGAGACGTTTTTATGAATAAACCTAAAATAATGATACAAGAAAAGTCCCTTTCAGTTTTGTTGGCTTTAGATGGAGAAAGATTCTGCGCTTATTGTCCTGAATTAGACCTTGTAACAGAGATGGACACGCCAGAAGAAGCCATTGAGGACATGATCGAGGCTATGAAGGATTATGCAGAAGAGTATATGAAAGATTTTGAGCTGTACTCCAAGAGTCCAAACAGGGCACATCATCTTCCTTATATCAAAGCGATA
>JACQHT010000070.1 GCA_016198835.1 Planctomycetota bacterium
GTGTAAGGCAGGGACGTAAGGTGTGTAAGGAATTCACGGTATGGAATTGTGGAAAAGGAATGCTGAACTGGTCGGTAAGTGAGGATTGCAACTGGCTGACGCTCGAACCGTCAAGTGGAATATCCGCAGGAGAGAGGGATACGGTAACGGCTTGCGTGGATACTACTGGTTTGGATGCGGGTAATTACTCATGTACGGTAACCATTACTGGAACTGGCGCATCCAATTCCCCGGGGACGTGTGTAATCAAGTTGAAGGTTAGATAAATTCATGTAGGTAAAATCACAGAGACACAAAGACACAGAAATTTTGTATTTCTCCGTGCCCCCTGTGTCTCTGTGGTTAAGTGTGGATGAGTGAAATTTGAGGGGGAAACAGGAAATGCTGAAACGGGTTCAGGGTGTTTTTGAGGGTTAATTTTCCTTCGCATTTGTTTCGTTCGGTGTTGGTCTTGGCCTCATCTTTAAGTCCCATAAATAGGCGGCTAAGCTGTCGGTGTCGGCTTCCAGAATAAGAGGGGTACTGTATACCTCTGATTTTAGGGTTTCTGTAAGGGTAACTAACGAATTATTGGATGTTAGATGGAAGGAGGTAGGGATAGTTAATTTATAAGTTTAAGGCGTTTTAAGTCATTCTCACCCCATTGGGCTTGAGCTTCAATAATTTTCTTTAGTGTTTTTGGGGGAAAGGTATCAGAGGCGCGATGAAAAGACACTGTTACCCTTCGACCATTCGGATGACAGTAGCGTTGATGACTTCCTGCCTGTCTTCGTAGATAGAAACCGTCTTTAATAAGAGCAGAAATAATTTCACGGGCGGTAAGACTTTTTAATTGGCTGTAGTTAATTGGCATGTTAAACGGTAACCGCTACTCGAGTTTCAGGGAATACCATCACTTCTTCTTTCGGTACCTCGGGGATCGTTATTCCATCTTCAATTAGTTCCTCAATAATCATTTCTATAACCTCCCGAATGTGTTTAAAGGCTTCTTCTTGAGTATTCCCCCAAGTAGCTGCTCCATACTGTTCAAGAGCTGGACAGTACGCATGCCAACGATTCTCGTCTGGTTCAATAACAACTTTAAAGGTATAAGTTTTCATATTTTTATTTTCTAACAAAAAAGAAGGATTGTCAATCCTTTTTCCTTCTTTTGCGGTAGCAAGATAGAAAGGTGGAGTTTAAGTTAGGACTTCTGATAAGCAATAAGCAATGAGGAAAACTTATCACTCATTGCTCGTTGCTCATTGCTTTTCTTCACTCCTTGGTCTCATCTTCAGATCCCACAGATAGGAGGCTAAGCTGTCGGTATCCGCTTCCAGAATAAGCGAGGGGTCTTTTTCCTGCATCCTTGAAACAATAGTGGCGCATCTCTTTTTTGAATATTTCGATGTGATTTCTTCAGCCTTATCCGGGCTATGACATGGGGCACAGGTAGTATCGTATACCTGTTTTGCAATGTCCGTAACGTCTTTCCTGCCTATTTCGTGGAGTTCCTTGAATTTCTCTATGTCCTCCTTCTTTATCTCCTTCCTCTGGTAGGCAAGGAACTTATCAATTAACGTCTGCTCATCCTCTGTAAGTGGTATGGGTCCCTTCAATTTTAGCCTGTTAAAGACGTGAAGGCAGTCCTCCTCGCTCCACTCTTTGTGTGAATAGATATACTCCAGAACATGGCATTGACTGCACTTTTCCGAGAGTTTGGTATCCATGTCCTTCCTGCGCACGCCCGTTGCAAGCTTTTTTACGAAGACTCCCTCTTCTTCAACGGGCACATATAACTTTGTCTCATAGGGGGAACTCAAAATCTTCACGCCCTCGCTCAGTGCAATATATGGAATGAGTC
Source organism: Planctomycetota bacterium (assembly GCA_016198835.1). Classification (GTDB taxonomy): domain Bacteria; phylum Planctomycetota; class Brocadiia; order Brocadiales; family Subterrananammoxibiaceae; genus Subterrananammoxibius; species Subterrananammoxibius californiae. The sequence continues at coordinate 1,844 of JACQHT010000070.1, forward strand.
CAAGGAATTTCTTGGCGGTGCCGACAGGAATCCTATCGCTGCTCTCGTCAACATAAACTATTTCCTCCCTGTTTTCATCATATTCAACGGTATCGGGTAGTAAAAACCGCTTTAACATGGAAACAGAATGGGTCTCTTTATACCAGACGTAAATATAAACCTTGCCATCCTTAACTATAAGAGATTCCTGAACCAGCTTGTAGTCCTGAGGAAGGGTCTTTTCCTTGTCTTGCGAGACGCCGGGAATTTCGATTGCCCCAGGGAAGGCAATGCTGCCAATAGCCGGAGAGAAAACTGTCAGGATACAGTAAACAGGGAACAGGTAAAAGAAAAAAGGGGAGAAAATGAACTTCTTTGTCATATATTTGCCTCACACAGAAGGTTAAAAGGTTAAACCGATATTTTTTATTATTATACATAAGCTGTATACTACATGCAATATTAAAAGTAAGCTCTGGAGACTTGTTTTTAGAGACAAAAATATTGTTGACCATCTAAAGTCAGTTTGATATACTGTAAATTCTGGATGGCAGAAGGTTCAAACTATACACAAAAAACCTTTTAGGATAAGAAGGGGGAAAAGAGGATATGCTATGAATATAAACAGTAAGCCGGTTCGGAAATGTCACGGTTGCAAGTTGAATCTGGGTGACCGTTGTGCTGTTTATGATAATCCACATAATAGATGGCATAATTCTAAATGCTCGGGTTATAATAACCCTGAGTTAATAAAGAAATACAAAGAGGAAATTGAGAAATATGCACATAAAATACAGGAAGAAAATAGAAAGATAGGCGCTAAGGTACGTCATACCGAAGAACATCATCAGGGAGTAAGGGTACCAATTTCAAGGAAGTTAAGTTAATGCCGTTCAAATTCGGAATGCGGATTTCGGATTTTCGATTGTTTAATTCCGAAATCCGTATTTCCCATGTCACATTTCCCATTCTGCATTCCTCATCGGGAAGAGATTACAATGAGAACAGATTTTATATCTACTACCATATTATCCGTTAGACACAAAGGATGCGTTGCAATTGGGGGTGATGGCCAGGTTACAATGAATGCCATTGTCGTTAAGCATGAAGCCCGTAAGATACGCAAGTTGTACCAGGATAGGGTAATTGTAGGGTTTGCAGGCGCAGCTGCAGATTCTTTCGCTTTAATGGAAAGGTTTGATGCCAAACTTGAGGAGCATCAGGGTAATGTACTCAGAAGCGCACATGAATTGGCAAAGGAGTGGCGTATGGACAAGGTGCTGAGACGGCTTGAATCCCTCCTTGTTGTAGTAGATAAAAATGTTTCCCTTCTCATCTCTGGTAATGGTGAGGTAATTGAGCCCGATGATGGTATAATAGGAGTAGGCTCAGGGGGGGCGTATGCCGTTGCTGCCGCAAGGGCGCTTCAAAAGCATACAAACCTTGGCGCAAAACAGATAGTTGAAGAAGCGCTGCAAATTACTGCCGATTTGTGCATATACACAAACCATAATATATGCGTAGAGGAGCTTAAGTAGTGAAAGAATTAACGCCTCGAAAGATAGTTGAAGAACTGGATAAATACATCGTGGGGCAAAAGGATGCCAAGCGTGCCGTTGCAATTGCCATAAGGAATCGCTGGCGCAGGCAGCAGCTTTCCGATGATTTACGGGAAGAGGTAATGCCGAAGAATATTATCATGATTGGACCCACAGGGGTGGGAAAGACGGAAATTGCTCGCAGGCTGGCAAACATGGTTAAGGCACCGTTCCTGAAGGTAGAGGCATCCAGATATACAGAAGTAGGTTATCATGGGCGTGATGTGGAATCCATGGTTAGAGACCTTGGCGAAATTGCCGTCAACATGGTTCGGACCGAAAGGATGGAAGACGTCCGTAAAAAGGCTGAAAAGCACGCTGAAGAAAGATTATTAGACATCCTATTACCCATGCCATCCAAAAAAATCACTCGCTCCTCTGAGGCAGGGTCGGGCGAGAAGGAAATCACGGAAATTGTGGAAGAGTCCGCAAGTGATACAAGGGAAAAGTTCCGAAAAAAGCTGACAGAGGGAAAGCTCGAAGATAGATTGGTTGAACTTACAACACAAGAAAAACCAATGGTCTTCCAGAGCGCTGTTATTGGCATTGAGGAGATTGGCGTTGACTTCCAGAACATGATAGAAAAGATGATTCCTCCACGCACCCAGGTAAGGAAGGTGCCAGTTTCAGAGGCAAGAAGAATATTGCTACAGGAAGAGGCTGATAAACTAATAGATAGGGAGAAGGTTATTAAAGAGGCGCTGGAACGGACGGAAAACTTCGGTATCATTTTTATTGATGAGCTTGATAAGATTGCCGGCAGGGAAACAGGACACGGTCCTGACGTCTCACGTGAGGGGGTTCAAAGAGACCTCTTGCCTATCGTTGAAGGCTCAACCGTGGTTACAAGGTATGGAATGGTAAAAACCGACCGAATCCTTTTTATTGCAGCAGGCGCATTTCATGTATCAAAACCTTCCGACTTGATACCTGAACTTCAGGGAAGGTTTCCAATACGCGTAGAACTTAGCAGCCTCAATAAGGAAGATTTTGTACGCATCCTTACTGAGCCGAAGAATGCGCTCATAAAACAGTATGTGGCTCTCCTTGAGACGGAAGGAATAAAGGTTAAATTTGAAAACGATTCTATCGAGGAGATTGCATCAATAGCGGAAGAGGTAAATAAACGTACACTAAACATAGGCGCAAGAAGGCTCTACACTATCATTGAGAAACTCCTTGAGGAAGCATCCTTCGATGCCCCAGATGCGGATGGCAAGGAACTTATTGTTGATGCGAAATACGTAAGGGACAAGCTAATGCACCTTGTAAAGGATGAAGACTTAAGTAAGTATATTTTATAGGCTATCATTTGCGTCTAATCGTCCAACGGTAACGATGCCCGTATCGTTAAAACGGTAACGGTAAACGGCAAAAAAAGACGAAAAGACGTAACCATAAGTCGTAACGGGCTTCGTAACCCTAACCGTTGACCGTCCACGTATAAAAGGGACACTTTTATTTATTGGGAGGGAAAAGCTCCTATCACCTAAAAAATAGAAGCGTCCCATTTCCCTTATATTTATTTGGAACGGCACTAATAATCGGATTGTTCTATGTTAATTCCTGCTAATTTCAAAATGGCTTTTTGCATGCCAATTTTAAGTGTTCTGTTACCATGAACTGGAACTGATATTGTTTCTTCTCGACCGTGTTTCATGTAAATGTGATGACTTCCTTTAATTCGTTTAAGAATCCAGTCATTTCTTTCCAGAAGTTTGCACATCTCTTTGCCAGAGAGTGCCTTCATACAGCTACCTCAAGGATTTGAACATCCCTCCCGTATTTCTGCAAATCCTCTCTTACTTCCAAACATCCTTCTATTGCCTCTTTTATATTCTCTAAAAGCTCCTCCATGGTTTCTCCCTGAGAAAAGCAACCTTTAATAGCTGGTACCTCAGCCCAAAACCCTCCTTCTTCAGCTTTATGAACGACAATTTTTAATTTCATAACAATTCCCCATCGTTAAATTTTAAATCCCAATCCCCAAATCATAAGAAGTGACCCATTACCAAAGGTTGGATTTTGGGGGTTAGAATTTATTTGGGATTTGGAATTTGTGAGTTGCCAGCCTATCGTATTGTTCCTTCGTTCTCAATATCTGCTACCCTCATCAGTTCGTCGAGGGTTGTCTTGCCTTCTATAACCCTATCTAAGCCGTCTTGCCAGAGGGTTTTTAAGCCTCTCTTGGCGGACTCCTTAAGGATTATATTGGAATCTTCATGGTTGAGGATAAATCTTCTTACCACATCATCTACTATTAGTAACTCAGAAATGCACATCCTGCCGCCGTAGCCGGTGTGATTGCATTCATCACAACCGACGGCACGGGAAAGTTTTTTGCCCTCTGGAATGCCTGTTTTTATTCGCATTTCTTCGTCGGGTAAATACGCCTCCTTACATGCTGGACATATTTTTCGCACTAACCTCTGTGCCAGGACGCCAATTATACAGGAGGAAATTAAATAGTCCTCAATTGCCATGTCAAGAAGCCTTGTAAATGCGGATGCAGAATCATTTGTGTGAAGGGTTGAGAAAACGAGATGTCCCGTTAATGCGGATTGAATTGCAATTGAGGCTGTATCCCTATCTCTTATTTCACCAATCAATATTACATCTGGGTCATGCCTTAAGATAGAACGCAAACCGTTAGCAAAGGTAAGGTCTATCTGAGGGTTTATCTGTATTTGATTTGTTCCTTCGAGGCTATATTCAACGGGGTCTTCTATGGTAACAATCTTTAATTCAGGCGACTTTATTTCTTTAAGAACGGAATACAGCGTGGTGGTCTTGCCGCTTCCTGTAGGACCGGTAACAAGTATCATCCCTTCAGGTTTTTTAATCAGCCATCTTAACTTCTTAAGGGTTTCCTGGTCGAATCCGAGCGTCTCAAGGTCAAGGGATACCGAGGTCCTGTCTAAGATTCTCAATACTACCCCTTCACCATAAATCATCGGAATGATTGATACCCGCAAATCAATTTCCCTGCCCGCAACCTTTAATTTTATCCTGCCATCCTGGGGGAGCCGTTTCTCTGCAATATTAAGTTTTGACATAATCTTAATCCTTGAAATAATTGCAGGATAAAGCTCTCTTTGAGGCGCAGGAAAGTCCCTGAGTACGCCGTCTACCCTGTATCTTAATTTTGTATTCTTTTCATACATCTCTACATGGATGTCACTTGCCCCTATTTCAATGGCCTTTGTCAGGATACTATTAACCAGGCGAATAACCGGCGCTTCCGATGCCAGGTCTTTTAGCTGTTCAATATCCTCGGCAATCTCTAAACTTCCTACTCCGTAATCCTCTATGGCCTCTTCTTCAACACTTCCTTTATAAAGTTCGTTTACGGAGGCAATAATATCCTTTTCACAGCCAACAAAGATACTTAGTTCCTTCTTTGTAACGGCTGCAAGGACTTCTAAAAGGGACGTGTCCTGTGGGTCAACCACCGCTACATCGAGGGTGTTATTGTATGTTCTTAGTGGAAGTATTTTATTAGAGACGAGAAATCCATAAGGTAGATTATCTACTATCGGATACGTTTCGCCCTTCTTTTTTTCCCATACTGGGACGTCAAGGAGTTGACTCCAGGCGCCTCTCAAGTCTTCTTCGGAAATAAGACCGAGGTCTATGAGAAGTCTCCAGAGGGTTTGCCCCGTTTGCTTTTGTACTTCAATGGCTCGGTCTATGTCGTTTTTAGAGACCTTGCCAAGTTCAATCAGAACATTTCCTATTGAATTAGATTCTACTTGCTTCACATTGTTCTCCAATAAGCTATAAACTATGAGCCAAGAGCTATGAGCTATAATTTACTCCCAGCTTACTACATCGGCATTCTCGCCTTCGCCACCCTCTTTACCATCCGCTCCGTAAGAAATAATATCAAACTCTCCGTTATTGCCAGGGTAGGTATAAACATACTCATTCCCCCATGGGTCCTTTGGCACGTTCTTTTTAGCCAGATAAGGACCGTGCCAGTTTTCAACGTTTGCGGGATTGTTAGTTAATGAGCTTAAACCTTCTTCCTGGGTAGGGTATTTATCCGTATCAAGCTTATAGGTGTCAATGGCAGTGCAGAGGGATTCAATTTGTGCCTTCGCTATAGTTTGTTTTGACTTCCCCACCTTACCAATCATCCTCGGCGCTACAAAGGCTGCAAGAAGTCCTATAATTAGCATTACAATTAAAAGTTCAAGCAATGTAAAACCCTGTCTGCGTGCAACGCACAGGCAGGCACCTTCACTCCTATAAAGCGCATAAAAAGGTTTTTTCATAATTTATCCTCCATCAAAACTTCAGAATTCAGGAGTCAGAATTCAGAACTCGGTGGCTTCTGGCTTATGACTCCTGTCTTCTGTATTCTGCCTTCCATCTATTCAGAAATGCCAATCTTGTATCGTACAAGTCCTGCAAGGGGTTCAAGGTAGATAATTGCGTTCTTCCCCCTATTAGTATCTTTCAGGATGAGTCTTGGACCGGATGCCGTGCCGTTTGGGTAAAAATTAAATTCAATATTTTCGTCCTCAAATCTATCTTCCTGTTCTACGCTAATCTCAACATCATCTGGCATTTGTAGAGACGCAATATTTTGCGTCTCTACTTCCCCACCATCGGCGAACCGTGTAAGCTTATTATCCTCTAAATCCACTACAACAGATATTTTTTTGCCCGTTGAAAGGGCATCTACATGTGCATCCTTGAGAAACACTATTACCTTATTAACTAACCGACGGAACGATGTGGCCTCAAAAATTGGCCCCAATCTTGGAATTGAAACCGCCAATGTTATAGCTACTATTGCCATTACTATGATTAGCTCTATAAGCGTAAAACCGATACATTTGCTTCGCTCAGTACAAGGTTTGTTTTTTTGATGAATCATTTGATAGTCGTGGCTTGCGGCTCCCGACCCTTAACTCCTGACTCTTGCAGGCATGTTATTATAAATAATACGGTGTGTCAAGCAAAAAAGAAGGAAATAAAAAAGGCCCGAAGTCCACCTATTTATCTGCGGACTACGGGCCAGTTATTGTTGGCAAACTCATTTCCCGCTCCTCACCCCCTTAGCAAAAAGGTTCAACATTTATAATTTATACATAAAGCAGCCGACAAAAAGGCATCTTTAAGACCTTTCTTACGACGTTTTTAGCGTCTCAAGCTCTAATGAGCTCCGTGCCTTTTTTGCCTTTTTGTCAAGTCCACCAAACCGATAGGCGGACTCGCCAATCTTTTTGGCGAGGCTGCAATTTGAAATATTTGGGAGTTGAAGATATAATTACTTCTTTTTTGGCTACACACTTATCTTCAACTCCAATTTTATTATACCACATTTTTTAGAATTGTCAAATTACCTTAACCGCCTTAGTCCTTTTACAAACTTGTCACCATGAAAATGTGGAGAGGAACTGATAAAAAATTTTCAAAAAATACTTGACAAAGCAAAATTTATTTGGTATATTTTCCAACAGTTTTTTTCCGACCGTATTAACCCATAACAAATAAAGGGGAGGAATGTTGGCGATGTACTTATATTCTCTCTCTCTCTCTCTCTCTCGAAAGAGTAGGTCTTTTGTTTTTCAATCCAGTCATTGCGAGGCTTTGCCGAAGCAATCTCATATTCTTTATTACACCAAGCCTTCTTTTAGTCAACTATGGACCAAAGCAAAGAAGGTTCGCCTCGACGAATCCGCATTCGTTTTGCCTATAACTTATGACCTAACATCTATCACCCATCACCTAAAATAAATAAAGGAGGTAATCAGTATGAAGCTCTTATCTTTCCTATCACCTGTTACCTATAACCTATCACCTGTTATTTACACACACAAACTAACCCGTTCTCTTATTTTCGCCTTTTTGTTCCTTTTCACCATATCTACCTCTGGCGGACTTGCCCTTGCCACCTGCCCTACATTACTCGGTAATTATAATACGCCAGGCTATGCATATAACGTCTATGTCTCTGGCACGACTGCATTCGTGGCTGATGACTCCAGTGGTCTTCAGATAATAAACGTCACAAACCCTGCAATCCCCGCACTACTCGGTAATTATA
>JACQHT010000071.1 GCA_016198835.1 Planctomycetota bacterium
ATCGCAAAATACGTCACAATATTTTGCGTAACCCCTGAGCCTCGACAGCATCCCGATTACCTGTTCAACATACTTACCAGGATTATGCTGAAATTCCTTTGACACCACGTGGGCGCCTAAAAATGTGGGAACTATTTCAATTGGGTGTTCTTTCCTCAAGGTGCCTATCGCCCTCAAAATCTTTAGCTCATTCTCAAAATCAAGTCCGTATCCGCTTTTTATTTCGACTGTCGTTGTGCCATGGATGAGCATATTATCGAGATGCCCTCTTGCGTTATTCACAAGTTCGTCAAGGGACGCATTACGTGTGGCTTCGACAGTGCTAAGGATTCCACCACCTTCTTTCATTATTTCGAGATATGTTTTCTCGTGAAGCCTCCGCACAAACTCCTTTACACGTGACCCACCGAATACGGCATGCGTGTGTGAATCAACAAAGCCAGGGATAACCACTTTGCCAGTTGCATCAATCTCCGTAATACCGCTTGCAGCGTACTTCTTTCTGATATAATCTGTCTTCCCAGCATCAACTATAATGTCCTTAGCTATTGCAACAGCGCCACCCTCGACTATGCCAAGGTCGCCCATCTCTTTGCCAGTTTTAGGCTTTTTAGATGCGCCGGCTATTGTGAGAAGCTGCTTACAATTTACAATGAGCAAATTTACAGATTCCCTTTTATGAACAGTTTGGTTGTTCATTTTACGGTATATTTACCCCCTTTTCCTTTGCGGTCTTAATGGCAATCTCATACCCAGCGTCAACATGTCTCGCTATTCCAATACCCGGGTCAACGGTAAGCGTCCCTTCCAGTCTTTTTTCCCTTTCTCGTGTACCATCTGCCACAATTACCATTCCTGCATGGAGGGAATTTCCAATGCCTACTCCCCCACCATGATGAAAGCTTACCCAGCTTGCGCCATTTATGGCATTTAATGCGAAGTTCAATAGCGGCCAATCGGCAATGGCATCGCTCCCATCCTTCATTCCTTCCGTCTCCCTGTAAGGTGATGCCACGGAACCGCAGTCAAGATGGTCCCTTCCTATTACTACGGGGGCTTTAAGTTCGCCCCTTTTGACCATATCATTGATAATCACACCGAATCTTGCCCTTTCGCCATAGCCGAGCCAGCATACCCTTGCGGGAAGCCCTTGCATTAACACCTTTGAGCCTGCAAGATTAATCCATCTTGTAAGAGATTTATTATCAGGAAAGGTTTTTAACACGGCATTGTCCAACCTTTTTATATCTTCCGTGTCACCTGACAGGGCAACCCATCTAAAGGGCCCCCTGCCCTCGCAAAATAGGGGCCTAATGTAAGCGGGGACAAAGCCGGGATATTTAAACTTGCCGTCTTTATCCCTTACTTGAACACCAGCAAGCTCTGCCTGACCACGCAGATTATTGCCGTAATCAAAGCATATCGCCCCCTGCCTCTGCATCTCTAATATCGCTTCTTCGTGAAGCGCTACAGCCTCGAGCGCCCTCTTTCTGTACTCGTCCCTGTTCTTCTGCCTCAATCTGTCCATTTCTGTAACATCACCTATCGGCACATAGGAGTAAATATCGTGTGCAGGTGTCTGGTCGGTTACAATGTCAGGAACAATCCTACGCTTAACCAGTTCGGGATGTATTGCGGCAGCATTACCTACGAGACCAACAGATAATGGAATGTTTTTCTCCTTAGCGTCCATTACCCATTTGATGGCTTCGTCGAGCTTGTCGGTAATCCTGTCGCAATATCCCTCGGTTACCTTTTTAAGTATCCTTTCCCACCTCACCTCGACATCTAATATTACCCCTTCATTCATCGTAACGGCGAGTGGCTGAGCACCGCTCATACCGCCCATCCCGGCGGTAAGGATGAATTTTCCTTTTAAGGACGTACGGCTAAACTCCTTCTTTGTGAGGGCTGCAAAGGTTTCGTACGTGCCCTGCAAAATCCCCTGCGTGCCGATATATATCCAGCTACCGGCAGTCATCTGACCGTACATTGTGAGGCCCATCTCGTCGTATCTATCAAAGTTTTGCTGAGTTGCCCATGCAGGGACTATATTGGCATTTGCAATAACGACCCTCGGCGCTTGTGGGTGCGTTTTAGCAATGTAAACTGGCTTACCAGACTGGACGCATAACGTTTCGTCATTTTCAAGATTAGTAAGCGCCTTAACAGTGCGGTTATACTCCCTCCAGTTCCTTGCAGCCCTGCCTGCGCCCCCATAAACGATAAGTTCCTCAGGCTGCGTAGCGACATCAGGGTCGAGATTATTCATGAGCATTCTGAGCGCCGCTTCACAATCCCAATTTTTGCAGTGCAGCTCAGTCCCCCTGAAAGCCCTTATAGGCTCTTTCGGTCTTTCCTCGTAATACATCGGTCTTGACATATTCGACCACACCCTTTTGGTAGACAACGAGGTTTTACCTCGTTGATTTCAACGGACATAAAGTCCGTTGTCTACCGTTCGCCCTTCTAATCTCAAAAGCTGCTTCTTCAAGGCTACTCCTGAACTGTAGCCTCCAAGGTTTCCATCCGTTCTGATGACACGGTGGCAGGGAATAATAATGGGTATGGGGTTGCTGGCACATGCCTGTCCTATCGCTCTTACCCCTTTTGGCAAGCCAATCCCTTCTGCAACCCATTTGTACGTTCTCACCTCACCATAAGGAATTTCCTTTAATTTCCGCCAGACCCTTTGCTGGAACCGTGTGCCTGTGCTTAAATCAACAGGCATGTTAAAAGAGGTTGTCTTTCCAGCAAAGTATCCTGTCAAGGCATCCCTTATGTCGTTAAAGGCAGCATTATCTTTAATTAATTTCGTTGTCCTTGCGAGGCTTTGCCGAAGCAATCTCGTATTTTGAGATGAGATTGCCACGCACCCTTCGGGTACTCGCAATGACTGTTGTGCTAAAAGTTCAACAAAGCAAACGCCTTTTCTGGTTCTCGCCGCAAAAATCTTACGTAGCGGTTTAAAGCCATAAACATTAAAGTAGCCGTAGTAGATATTGTTATTTGCCGGATACAAGCTTTATACCTTTTGCCACAGTGATAATAATAAATGTTAATAAAAGAAAACCCGCGAGGGTGCAGAGCCCCGCAATAGTGAAGTTCCATAGTTTATATACACTATAATTTAGCCATTTATAGTTACTCAGGGATAAGCCAATTGCATCTAATGAATAGAGAATTGCTGCAACAATTATTATACCAGGGACAAGATACTTTATATCACCCTTATGGGGGGCTATTGAAAGGGTGAAAATAACCGTTGCAAGTAAAGAACATATTAGCTTCGCGTTGCCAAGGTCTTGATATACCCAGAAATTATATACTGTCAAAAAAACCGTCTCTTTAAATCCATATAGGTATTTTACTAAAATCCACCGCACGTTTTCAGATAAAGGCACGTTGGCATCAATCCGCGTATTCAGTAATACAAATACTATTGAAAGGACAACGGCGCAGCCTGCAATAGGGGCGAATGCTATTAGAAAATCCCCGATTACAGGGACCTTTGGCTTTTCATATTTTATGCCTGGATTTTCGATTCTTGCGATGCTTAATTCCTTTATAGTCGCACCTGTAACCAGGCATAAAAGTGCGTGGCTCAGTTCATGGATGATAGCGCCGGGTAATAGAAAGAAGCTTAGCGCCCTGGAATGGATATGTCTTGACCAAAGGGCGTGGATAGCTAAGCAAAGAAGGATTAAGATAATGAGCCAGAAGGCGAGTATAACGTAGATATTACTGCCCTCCTTCGAATTAGGAAAGTAAAGAATTGGAAATTGAAAAGTGCAAAATTTAAATTTTAAAACCTACAATTTTCAATTTAAAGTCTATTTTCTTGAGATTTCAACCTTCCACTCTTCGGGTCCCTGTGCAAGATATTTCCACTCGAACAGTCCCTTTCTTTCAGCATCTAATTGGTATAAAAGTGGTTTAGGGTCGTGGTCATTTATTAAAACCAACGATTCTTTGGATTTTAACCCATCGAGCGTATTAAAGATTTTCGGATGTCTTTCTCGTGGGATTATCGCACGTACGTCTAATATAATAGGCTTTGCCTTTTCCAAGATAATTTCTCCTTTTGAGGAAACGATGAGCGAACTCCTCTTTATTGTTTACTCCACGGAGTTTGCTGGACTCCATGTATAACAGCAAGCACGTCTATTTGGTCGGGTTTAATGTAATAGATAATACGATATTGCCCCTCTATAACCTCTCGGACTTGCTCCACTTCAAACTCTGGAACGATTCGACCGGAAAAGGGAAACATTCCGATTTGCTGAGAACGCCTTGTCAAACGGTCAACCACCCTTTGGGCATACTTCTTTGAACCCTGAGCAATATAGTCGTGGATTGCCGAAAGATGCTCGATTGCTGTGTCTGTCCAGTGTACCCTCACTTCGATAGACCAAATTTTTCACGAACGTGTTCTACATCAGTAGTTCTGCCTGCCTTGCTGTCATTAAGGCCTGCTTCGACTGCCTGTCGAACATAGATTTCGTGCATCAGGTCATCCCAGGTAACCTCTTCCGGTAGCTTATCCAGTAAACGCCGTGCTTCCTCTTTAATGCTGTTTGCTTTCATATGATTACTCTTACGGGCGAGGCACGATTGCAACCAGCACCCTCATCCTTTCCTTTGCCTTTATCCCATGGGCTTCATTACTTTCGCAAACCACAAAACTGCCAGGCTCAACCTCGTGGGTTTGATTTCCTACGGTGAAAGCGCCTTTGCCTGAGACAACAAACATTGTAACCTTTGGCACAACGGTATGCGGGGTTATTTCCTGTCCTGCCTCGAGGCAAAAGAGCACCACCCTTACCTTCTCACAATCGTAAAGTATCTTTGAAAGCGGTTTTGAAGGGGAAAATTCTGTGTACTCTTCAAGGTTTATCTTGCCCATAATTATTTCTTCTTTTTGGAAAAGGTATCACGAACAAACAAGTTTGTCCATGCCACCCTTGATATAAGCTTCTTCCTGGAATATGTTAAAAGTTTTTCGCTCGCCTTAGGCGAGTTATCCTGCATGGATAGCAACGACAACTAACTTTTCTTCGCACTTTATACCCCGTGAGCTTCCCTCCGGAGCAACGATAATGGTTCCCTTTGATAAATTCAACTTCTCATCGTCTAAGGTTAAAATCCCCTTCCCTTCGAGGACATAAAAAATTCCCGTTCCACTGGGATGCGGTGGAATCTCCTGCCCCGCCTCCATACATATCAAGGGGACCTTCAGGTTCGGAGAGCCGTAAAGGATTTGAGGGCGAAACATCTGTTTATTAAAGACAACCTTACTTTGTACCTTAATAGGATTCAAACGTACTTCTCCCTTCCTTCGGTACGTAGAGATGCAAAATCTTGCATCTCTACTTTTTTGTCGCTTGGGAAGCTGCCAGTTCATTCTTGGCAGCTTCGATGCATTCCTTTACAAATTTATCTGTGTCTGTATTATGCATCATGCACGCAAGATTAATATCCTCTGTCCCAAAGGCAGGGCAATCAAAACAGCTTTTTCCAAAATACTTTGAAAAAACGGCCTTTGTGGCAGGATATTTCTTTGTTACCTCGCCAGTAGACATTTTTTTAGTTATAAGAATTTCTTCTGCCATTCTTTATTTATACCTCCTAATCACTATTTTCTTTTCAACAAGCCCGTGACAAAAATACATCCGCGCAATCATAAGATTCCACAGAACACACCAACTATGTTACAAAGAACATTAATTGTACCAAAAAAATGTAAATAGTCAATATTTTTGTGGCTTTTTGTGTAGATGCAAGATAAAAAAGCGGCGTATCTATTTTAAGGCAATCGAATTTCCTTGACATCTAACTTTACGTGTGTTATCTTCAGAAAAACCTATCTTGCGAACTTGTCCTTGAGCAAATTGGAACACTTGGCGTGACGAAGGCAGGGGAGTGCCTGAGTGAAAAAAGGCGTTGTTATCCTTATAATCGTTGGAACATTGTGTTATTTTGGTATGCGGTGGTATTCCAGAAAGCACCCTGAAGGTTCGAGAGTTGGCCGTCTTATCTCGTTAGGGCAATGGGTTTCTCCAAAGGGCGAGCTAGGGTTGCCCGCCACAGGCGGGGGGCAAAGCGAAACATCTGAGGTTGTATACGAAAAAGACATTATATTAGAGACCTCTAAAGAGAAAGAAGATGTAGCACAGACAAACAAGCCTGCCCCTGAACAAAGTGAAAGGTTTGTCCATACCGCCCAAACGACCCTTCAGCCAACCAAAAAAGGAATCGAAGACACCCCTGCTGTCGCTATTTCTGGCACGGAATCGGAAGGTAAAAACCCCGCCACGCCCTCCTTAGAACAAGAGACACAACCCGCCCCTGCAACCGCTAAACCTAACACAATAGAGCTTGCCATGCAATACCTCAAGGAAGAGAAAAAGTACGAGGCAAGAAATCTCCTGTCTGATGCGTATCTTACAGAAGCATCCGAGAGTAACCGCAAAGAGATAAAAGAAAGGCTGGATAAGTTAAACGAGGAGCTTGTTTTCTCGCCAAACCCATGCAAGGATGCCACTGTTTATGTGGTCAGGCCTGGCGACACACTCATTAAGATAGCAAAGCAGTATAACACCTCGTACGAACTAATCATGCGATTAAACAAAAAACAAAATACAAATATACGGGTAAACGAACAGCTCAAAGTGTTGAACGGGACGGTCAGCCTTTTAGCGGATAAAAGCGATTTTACCTTGACAGTGCTCCTGGATGGACATTATATTAAGCAATACCCCGTTGGAACTGGCGTATCCGGCAAAACACCCGTAGGAGCCTTTAAAATTAAGGATAAACTTAAAAACCCTGTCTGGTATTCCCCTGAAGGGGTTTATGAATACGGCAATCCAAAGAATATCTTAGGCACTCGCTGGGCTGGTTTTGAGGATAAACCCGGGCTTCATGGTTATGGCATTCACGGCACAACCCTGCCCGATACTATTGGCAAGGAATCCTCCATGGGCTGTATCCGCATGATTAATGAAGATGCAGAGGAGCTCTACGACTTTGTGGTGCCGGGTACGGAAGTTATAATTCAAGAATAAGGCAGTGACGAGTGGTAAGGTGTTAGTGACGAGTCAAAGAATATTTTTTAAAATTCTTCCTGCACTCGGCCCTATCACCTCGTCACTCGTCCCTGAAGGATTCGAGGGGATATTATGCCTTTATATAGAAAAGAACCGTTAGAAAAATATCTTGCGGACGCTGCCACTGGCAACCCAACCCCTGGCGGTGGGAGCGTTTCTGCCCTTGTAGGAGCCCTCGGTACTACAATGGCAGAGATGTCTGCTAATTTCACAATAGGCAGGGAAAAGTTCAAGGGCGTAGAACCACAGGCTAAACAAATCTTAGGAGTATGCACAAAAGGGCGTGAAGACCTCGTGACGCTCATGCAAAAAGATACAGAGGCTTATAGCGGTGTATTAAAAGCCTACGGAATGCCTAAATCAACGCCAGAAGAAAAGGCGGCACGCACTCAAGCAATACAACGCGCACTTACCTATGCAATGGAGATTCCCCTCCTTACGGTAAGGTGCTCACTGAAGATGCTTGAGGCTGTTCAAGAACTTGTAAATATTGCAAATCCAAACCTTATAGGCGACGTTGGCGCTGCCGCCATTTTCACCGAGGCGGCACTGCGGGGCGCAAGGATAAACGTCGAAGCAAATCTAACAGGGTTAAAGGATGAATCACTCGTCTCAAATATACGCAAAGAAATTGCCCTCGCCGGGGAAAAGGCTACAACAATACTGCAAGAAATTACGCAGAAGGTAACCCTTACAATAAATAAATAAAATGGTTGAGACAAACGTTAACCCAGAACCGAAGACACTCGTTACCTTTCCTAACACAGACTGGAATATAGGAAAGACCTCCAGGCAGTGTTCCGCCTGTGAAAGGCAATTCGTGGAGGAGGAACCGTACTTCTCTGCGCTTTATGACGAGATACAGCAGTTCACTCGAAAAGACTTCTGCCTGCCCTGCTGGCAAAGGCTCGCCCAAAAGATTGCCTGCCCGCCATCTTTTGGGTGGGGCGAGTCCGCCTATTGTTTCGGCGGAGGTAAAAAGGGCAATGCGCCTGCCGATAGGCAGGCAGCCGCATTCTGGAAGACGCGCATACCAAAGACAAATACACCACCCAAAAAGTGTATAGACACTTCCATTATCCTGGATTTCTTTTTAAGGTTAGAGGGCAACCAGGATCCTGAGAAGAAAAAGCTTCGCTACACACTGGCGCTCTTCTTGATGCGGAAAAAACTGCTTAAATATAAGGATATTGTCAGAAGCCATGGTCAGGAATTACTGGTGCTTGAATATCCGCAGGAGAACAAGGTCTTTGAGGTCTGCAACCCGCTATTAACGGAAGAAGAGATAGCTACGCTTACAAGTAATCTAATAAAGCTTTTTGACACAGAAGGCGCAGAAATATTGCCCGGACCTCAGTGAAAAGCAATCTCTCTCTTTTTGCCGTCGCACATGAAATCCACGAACTGCTCATTCAGCAGTTTGTTTGTTATATTCGCATGTCTGACAGTCAACAGAGATGCCTTTAATCCTTCTTTCCCTTAATCTTTCACGCAGGGACTCAAGTCTCTTCTGCCCCACGGTAACAACCTTGCTTGCGGTGAGCAATTCCCGCCTGATTTGTCTCGTCTTTTGAATACTCGGGCAGACCGATTTCAAGATATTAACGGGGCAAATACTCACGACCTTTTTCTTATTCAAGAGCACAGCCATAAAATCTTCCCTCCAAATTCCAGCCACAGCCTACCTCTTTTTCACCGTATCACAATACAAGAACCCTTCTGAAATGT
The DNA here is from genome assembly GCA_016198835.1 of Planctomycetota bacterium. Lineage (GTDB taxonomy): Bacteria > Planctomycetota > Brocadiia > Brocadiales > Subterrananammoxibiaceae > Subterrananammoxibius > Subterrananammoxibius californiae. Next base: position 8,838 of record JACQHT010000071.1, read on the forward strand.
CAAGGTAATTTCCCCCCTTGTATCGTTTGGTTCAAAGTGTTGTTATAATGAAAAAGCCACGCCAAAGTGAACAGCCACATTAAATCTACACAGTGTTGAAATTTTATTGACACATTGGTGTGATTTTACCCTTGACAGGCGGTTTTATGTTCGTTATCTTGTTATATCCTAAACAATCGCAACAATAACATTATCTATTGTGCGCCGCCCGCCTTTTTCAGTAAGGAAACTACATGCCTAAAATATTGGTAATAGATGACGAGGAACTTGTCTGCAAAGCGCTTAGAAGGCACTTAACCATGGATGGGCATGCAATTTTTGTGGCAGAAAATGGTCATACAGGCTTAAAAATACTTAAGAAAGAGGATATAGACATTGTTCTAACCGAGCTAAACATGCCAAAAATGGATGGGATAGAGGTCTTAAGACATATTAAAAAGCTTTCTCCCAAAACCGAAGTAATAATTATAGCAGCACATGGCAATATGAAAACCGTCTTAGAATCCTTTAAGGCAGGCGCTTTTGACTTTATAACAAAGCCAATAAACTATGAAGAATTACGTTTAAGCATCCGCAGGGCATTAGAGAAGCAGGCACAGGAAAGCCTGGGGGAAGAAAAAGACCCGCAAATAAAGACAATGGAGAGGCTGCATCGAACTCTATATGATAATGCCCCAGTTTTGCTATTCGTGATTGATACAAGCGGAAAGATTCTCGACGTGAATAAACGAGTGGAAAATGTCCTTGGCTACCACGCTAAGGATTTATTAGAAAAGCATATTTCTCTTATTATAAAGAAAAACCACCGAGTTGCTTTTAGAGACTTCATGAGGGAGCGCTTCAACAGAGCGGCGCCTGCAGCCGGCATCGAACTCGAAATCCTAAACAAACGGGGCAACCCGATACTTACGAATTTGGAACTTACACCTGTCAGCGACAGCAACTGGGGCACGGTTGCCTTAGTTCATCTATCAGACGCCACCGAAAGGTCGGCGCTTCTACAACAGCTTATTCAATCAGAAAGATTAAAAGCCGTTGGAGAAATGGCTTCGGGGATAGCGCATAACATTAATAATATATTGACAATCGTCCTCGGACATATTAGACTCATACAGTCGAGGCCTGAGGATAAACAGGTGCTTCAAGATGCTATTAAGATTATCTCAAAAAGCGCCTGGGACGGTGCACAGCTTGTAAGAAAGCTTCAGTCTTTTTCAAGGGTCCATCGCCCTTTGGAAAGGCTCGTACCAGTTGACATTAATTATATTGTTCGGGAATCTATTGAATTTACAAAACTCCGTTGGAAGGACGAAGCGCAATTTCACGGCGTTCATTACAATATAAAGTGCCATAGCTTGACAGGTGCTGTTCTTGTCCCCGGCAACGCCAGTGAACTCAGGGAGGTCTTTGTAAATATCATTAATAACGCCATTGATGCCATGCCTGAAGGTGGCGAGCTTTCCTTCTCCACGAAATTAAACGGTAACAAAGTTCTCGTCTCTGTTGCCGATAGTGGTTGTGGTATCAATGAAAAACATTGTAAGAAGCTCTTTGAGCCCTTTTTCACCACAAAGTATGGAAAAGGAACGGGGCTTGGATTAAGCACTGTACTTGCCGTTTTAACGGAACATAAAGGCACTATTAAGGTAAAGAGTGTGGTTGGAAAAGGTTCTAAATTCATCATTAAACTTCCCGTACTCTCCAGCCAGGGTAGAGACACAATGTTCGCCACGGCGAATCTGCCTCAGGCACGACATTGCGCCCCTACAATTCCCATTGATGGTACTAAGGCTGCTAATGTGCTGGTCATTGATGATGAGGAGGGAATTTGCAATATTATAGCCAAATTCCTCCGAAGCACTGGTCACAGCGTCTCTACCGCACTGACGGGAAAAGAGGGCATCAGGATATTCAAAAGTGGGCAATTTGACCTTGTTCTTTGTGACCTCACAATGCCTGATATGTCCGGCTGGGAGGTGGCAAGAGCCATTCACAATCTTGAATCCCAACGAGTGCACAAAACCCCTATAGTAATATTCACTGGCTGGGGTGATACCTTTGACCCTGCAATGCTTGCAAAGACAGGGGTTAAAATGGTCATTTCAAAACCGCTTGATAATAATCAACTTCTGGACATGGTAGGTAAGGCGGCATTTAAACGGCTTCTGTCATAATGGAGGCGGAACCGCCTTTGAGCATGTTAGGCGGCAGACAGTATAACATGAAAACAATCCTGAATACGAGCCTTATGCACGAACCAAACAAAACCTTCAGGGATGTGCTCTTTGACGTTTCCTGCAGGGCAATAGGCAGGAATAGGACAAAGTTCTTCTTCAAACTTTACGACCTCGGCAGGTTTGACCTTCTTGGCAAGCCTAAAGGGGCGATTGGTTCGATTGATGTTACTAACCGATGCAACCTGCGGTGCAAGCACTGCTACTTCTATGCGCACGATTACGAAAGCCAGAGAGAGCTGAGCGATGAAGAATGGATTTCAAGATTAGAAGAGCTAAAACAGACGGACTTCCCATTTTATCAGTGTTCCTGGGTTGGTGGAGAACCACTCCTAAGGAGGGAACTAATCGAGCGGGGCATGAAGTATTTCAAGTCTAACCTCGTAGCAACTAATGGGACGCTTGAGCTGCCAAACTGGCAAGACGTCAATTTCTACGTCTCTATAGATGGACCACAGGAAATGCACGACGCTATCAGGGGCAAGGGCTGTTACACAAGAATCAAGAAAAATATCAGTCGTCCGGATTTGAAAATCCTTGTATCAATGGTCATAACAAGGATGAACTATCCGGGTATTGAACGCTTTTTAGAAGAATGGAGAGATACAGGCGCAAAGGGCTGCCTCTTCCAGTTCTACACCGCCGTTCG
>JACQHT010000072.1 GCA_016198835.1 Planctomycetota bacterium
TTACCCTGCTCAAAAAAGGAATAAATGCTTTGCCAGAGAAATTTCACGATTATTTGACGTCCCTTATGAACATGAAAAATTATGCCCATGACACAAGGAAGGTGCCAAAACTCTTTTTGTGGGGTGGTATAGTAGAGGATGAAGGGATTGTAAAGCTAATTGAGGATGCTGGCGCCAGGGTGGTTGCAGACGACCTCTGTAGCGGAAGCCGCTATTTTGATGCAATCGTAGATATTACTGATAATCCCTTTGTATCCATTGCCAAAAGATACCTTAGAAGAATATCTTGCTCTCGCATGGTAAACATATCTGAGAGGATTGAGAATGCCATCTCCCTGATTGAGCGCTTTTCTATTCATGGGGCAGTTTATCACACCTTAAAATTTTGTGACCACTCGTTGTACGACCTCCCACTAATCAAAAAAGAATTTCAAAAGAAGAATATCCCTCTTTTGCACCTGAGCTGCGACTACTCCCCCAGCACACAGGGCCAAATAAAGACTCGGGTAGAAGCCTTTCTGGAGCAGCTCGTCGGTTCGAAGAGTATAAACTGATTTAATTAAAGATATCTTTTTGCCTTTTAACCTTTTAGAACGCATGTTTAATAAATACAAAGAACAACTTAAAGAGCGTTTAACACGCAGGTTTGCTCCATTATTCCTTCGGGAGTGTATAAGGTTTATTAGCATATTCCCAAGAAAAGACCGAGATGAGGAGTTAGGTGCGCTTGGCTATTTGAAACGAGCTGGTGCAGGGCATCTCTTTGATACTTACAACAAAAAGAGTAGCACTGTATGGACAACGCTGTTTGTGCCATCAGAGTTACTCTTTGCCATGGGTCTTGTTCCTCTTTCGGTAGAGATAGCAGCAGCCTTATTTGCAGGGTTGGGATGGAGCACACCTGCTTTAATGGAGGCAGAATCAAATGACATACCCACTGATGCGTGCACATTTCACCGTGCAGCCCTCGGTCATATGCTCAAAGGTTATCTGCCTAAACCAATCCTAAATGTGGCTACATCAACCCTTTGCGATAGCAATACAAAAACAATAAAGATATGTGAGTCTGTTACCGGAAAGGAAAGTATAGTTCTGGACGTTCCCTTTGAAAAGTCCGATGTCGCTGTAAAATACCTTGCCAGGCAGTTAGAAGAGTTAACTAAACGTCTGGAAAACGCCTCCGGGCGAAGAATGGATATGAGGTCTTTTGCAGAAGCAATAGAGCGGTCTAACAGAGTAAGAGAACTGCTAACAGCAATCAACCAGATGAGGGTTAACCCCTTTTCACCATTAGAAGGTAGTAGCGCATTAGGTTTTATGTTTCCTACTTATCTGCTCATAGGCTCCATGCGGGCAGTGGAGTTTTATTCGAGACTTTGTAGTGAGATAAAAGAAAAACTTGATGCAGTTGAGAGGAATGGTCACGACCTTACCAATGGCAAGCAGCCTGAAAAGAAGACCAGAATCCTATGGCTGGAGTTAAAGCCATATTTTAAGAATGATTTTATAAGAAGACTGGAAAAAGAACAAAATGTAAAGATTGTGTTTGAGGAAACTAACCACGTTTACTGGGATAAAATGGACCCAGAAAACCCTTACGAAAGCCTGGCAAAAAAGCTTATTTCTAACCAGTATAACGGCCCTCTTGAGAGAAGAATAGAGGTTATAAAAATGCTTGCAAAGAGATATAAGGTGGATGGTATAGTGGCATTCTCTTCGTGGGGATGCAGAAGAAACAATGCCGCGGTGCCAACCATAAAGAGGGAACTGAACCGCGAGGGATTTCCACTCTTAAGCCTCGATGGAGATTGCATTGACGACAATAATTACATGCCAGGACAGTTTTCTACAAGGATTGAGGGCTTCCTTGAGATGCTTTGCAACAGGGGATAGTAAAAAATGTAACCTCCGCGTAGGTTTTTCCCCAAATTAGCCGCATCCTGACAATGCAATATAAGGGTGTGGCTTTTTTCTTGACACGGTATCAAGATAACTGTACAGTAACAAACCAGACAAAAACTTTTCTAATCTCTTAAGCCTAAAAGTATGACAAAAATTGATAAGGTTTCCAAGATTAAAGTAATTATTAACGAGAAGGACTGCTCAGAGATGGTCCTTGTGCCTGCAGGGACTTTTCTTATGGGTGAGGAAAAAAGTTCGGTTTATGTTGATGCCTTTTATATTGATAAATATCAAATTACAAATGCTCAGTACGGAAAATTTGTGGAGGAAACCCGACACAGAAGGCCGTCCTTCTGGGAGGACAGTAGATTCAATAATCCAAATCAACCAGTGGTAGGGACAAGCTGGGACGATGCGTTAGCTTACGCAAAGTGGGCAGGAAAACGATTACCCAAGGAAACAGAGTGGGAAAAGGCCGCAAGGGGCACGGATGGAAGGGAATATCCATGGGGAAACACCAAGCCTGATAGTACAACAGCCGTTTACGACCTTGATTTCGATACTGGTTCCCCTGCTCCTGTAGGCACCCATGAGGCTGGGGTAAGTCCTTACGGATGCCATGACATAGCGGGAAACGTATGGGAATGGTGTGAGGACTGGTACGAAGAAGGCAAGTATAGAGTAGTTCGTGGGGGTTCATGGATTAATCATGTTTACATCCTCAGATGCGCCTACCGCAGTTGCAGTTATCCTGGAGGGAGGGATAACAACGTTGGTTTTCGATGCGTAAAAAACATATAAACAGACACTGAGATTTTAGAACACAGACATCCAAATGTTGTCTGTTATCTGAGTTTCTGTTATCTGGTGTCTGAGTAACTGATTATCTACTTTTTTGCCACGTGTAGTCCCACGTAAATTTGATATTGAAGTTTCCCTCGAACTTGAAATTATCGCCAAAAAAGGTTTTATAATCGCAGGCAGCCTTAAAGTCTTGCCGTGAGTCTGAATCTGTCTTGCCCATAAGCCCACTTTCTACAAGGTTAAAGACTAATTCTCCGAAATCCGGATCATTTTTGACACCCCAGAGTTCGAATACCGTAGGAGCCATATAACCCATTTGCTCCATTGCATACTTTCGAATGCCTTCGATAAGTTGCTGTCCGCTGACGTGGCGTTCCTCTTCTCGGGAACTTTTAAGATTTTTTCCGAGCTTCTTTGCGGTGTAATCAAGCGCCTCGAAGATAAAACGATATGCCTGAAGTGAGTAGCGTGGGTCCTTCCTGGTAATCTCCAGGAGCTTATCCCACATGCTGTACATGGCTTTTTTCCCCATAATTTAATTAAGCGCCCCCCAGCTTGCCAGCCTCTGGCATCTCCACCCTTGGGAATAGCGGCTTACCCTTATTAACCCTTGTGCTATGTTTGATACCGCCCCACTCTGTTTTTAGGTCTGGATACGGTTCGCCTGAGGCGGATAATCCCAACTGTTTCTGCACCTCAACCGCTGTATTTGGCATGAATGGATAAATGTATACAGAAATTGTCCTGATAGCCTCTGTTAGATTATAGATTACCGTTCGAAGGTCCGCACTTCGAGTCTTATCCTTTGCAAGCACCCAGGGTTTAGAATCCTCTACGAACTTATTGGTCATGGCAACAAACTCCCATATTGCCTCAAGACAGCGGCTAAACTGCAATTCACGCATTTCAATTTCTATCTTATCCTTAAGCAGGGTGGCATGGTCTATCAATTCCTGTCCCAACCTCGATTCAGAGCAATATACGGGTAGCACACCGTCAAAATATTTTTCAACCATTGTTAGTGTTCTATGCAAAAGATTTCCCAGGTCATTGCCGAGGTCAGAGTTAATCCTGTTTATAAGGGCAGTGTAAGAGAAATTGCCATCGAGCCCAAAAGGCACCTCTCTTAGGATGAAGTATCTATACGCATCCACTCCGTAAGTATCGGTAATAGCAATTGGGTCAATAGCGTTGCCTAATGATTTTGAAATCTTTTGTCCTTCTATTGTCCACCAACCGTGGGCATGAATCTGATGCGGAACCTCAATCTCTAACGACATAAGTATAGCAGGCCATATAACGCCATGAAACCAGAGAATTTCTTTACCTATTATATGCACATTGGCAGGCCAATATTTATTAAACCTCTCAGGTTCATCATCGTAACCCAGGGCAGTTATGTAGTTCAGCAGGGCATCAATCCAGACGTAGATAGTGTGCTTTGTGTTCATAGGCACCGGAATGCCCCATTCTACGGCTGCGCGACTTACACTGATATCATCCATCCCCGACATGATTCGCTTCCACAATTCATTTCTTCTTGAAATGGGACGAATAAAATCACTATGTTTCTCAAAGTGCTCAATAATTCTGTCACGATATTTTGAAAGCCTAAAGAAATAATTTTCCTCCTTTAATTTCTCAACGGGACGACTACAATCGGGGCAATTATTATTCACCAGTTGACTGTCCAACCAGAAGCTCTCGCAGGGGATACAATACCAGCCTTCGTACATTCCGAGATAGATGTCCCCCTTTTCATAGATTTTCTGAAATACCTTTTGCACCCGATTTACATGTCTATCCTCACTGGTACGTATGAAGTCATCATTAGAGATACAAAGTTTCTCCCAGAGCCTCTTAAACCCACTTACTACCCTGTTAATAAACACCGAAGGTTCTTCATTGTTTGCCCTTGCCGCCCTTTGAATCTTTTGACCATGTTCATCCGTTCCTGTAAGGAAGAAAACATCATATCCCACCATCCTTTTATATCTTGCCAGAACATCGGCGGCAATTGTAGTATATGAGTGTCCTATATGAGGAACGTCGTTTACATAATAAATTGGCGTAGAAATGCAAAAGACAGGTTTACCCACACACGCCTTCTTTAGGACATGTCATGCCACAGGCAGATTCGCCTTGGCGTCCCTTCCTTGGATATTCTAAGATTTCTTTAGCAGGAACGACGAGTGGCCTTCCGCTTTCCATCTCTATAGTAACCAGTTGCCGTAGCACGTCGTAGTCAACCACCTCCCCGCTGCCCTTTGCTGTACGAACTATAGTGCCTTTCTTTGGAAGAAAGCACCTTAGTTCCTCGTAGGTATTGTCTTCGTAGCGGAGGCAACACATAAGCCTACCGCACCTGCCAGATATCTTAGATGGGTCAAGGGTAGCCTTTTGATTCTTAGCCATTTTCATTGTAACAGGCTCAAGACTTTTCAGGAATGTCTTACAGCAGAGTTCCCTACCACAGTGTTCATAATCTGCAAGAAGCCTTGCTTCGTCCCTGACGCCAATTTGCTTCATCTCAATCCTGGTTTGATATTCCTTTGCCAGGTCCTTTACAAGCTCCCTGAAATCTACTCGTCCTTCAGCTAAGAAATAAAAAATCATCTTCTTGCTTCCAAAAAGATGCTCAACGCTTGCCAGCTTCATTTGCAGCCTATGTTCTTTTATCTTTTTCTGGCAGAATTTAAATGCATTAGGTATTGACTCCTCCTCTATCTTTCGCAGTTCTTCCTTATCCTCATTAGTAAGTTTGCGTATGATTTCTCCGTTGCCTTCCTCAACAACGTCCTCTTCAACAACTACTGGCTTTGATACAACCTCCCCAGCCTCAACGCCACGAGCGGAGCGGATGACGACCTTATCAGAATCCCTTAAATATGTTAGCGTCGTCTTAAAAGTAGATACATTCCTTAAAGCGCCAAAACGAACATTGACCCGATAATACACAGTTATATCCTCAATATATTAAACATGGATAATGCGTTTTACCCTGTAACAACCCAATTCGAAGTCTTTTAATGGCTTAATATTAGCATAAAATACATACTATTGTCAAGCGCTTTCCCCCACTCCCCCCATACTAAGGAACGAGTGCGCCACCCGTTCCCACGCATTGCGTGGGAACGGGAAAGGGAGACCAGGCAAAAAGTGCTTGACATCATCAGACATGTATGCTATTTTGCAATCCATTCGTTGTCCGCCTGGGGCAAATTGGGTGGGGGATTAGCTCAGTTGGGAGAGCGTTTGAATGGCATTCAAAAGGTCAGGGGTTCGAATCCCCTATCCTCCACCACTAACCTTAAACACACACATCCAAGGCTTCTGAAAAATTTAATTATTGATTTATATAAAAAAGTCTGCTACACTCCATGACAATTTTTACAATAACATAACTTTGTATGTATAATTCGTATGTATAATATGTATAAGCGTATAAAGGAGGTGGTTAAATGGGGGGGTAAAATGTCTGTAATTTATTCTTAAAGAAGTGTTTTAGTGTGCTGGACGGATTTACAATTAGAAAAGACAAGTAAACATACTTTGAAAGGAGGGGTGCCAGTAAAATGAAAAGCATTAGACAAATTGGTAAAGTAAGCACTTGCTTGTTTTTTGTTCTTAGTATGGCTATTTACAACTTCCAAACAGGCACTGCTTGGTCAAATGGTGTCAGTTACACTAATGACATTCAACCACTTTTCACGACGAACGGAGCATGGTTTAATTATGGAGGCCTCGCATCTCTTGCATGTGGAGCATGCCATGCCTGGGACGGAGTGGACGAAGAAGAAGGATGTAATCCAGCTTGCTATCATCTTATGAATTTAACAACCCACGCCGGCATGCTGGCTGGTGCAGATGTTGATCCTAACACTGGCTGTGGAATACCGATACTCGGTCAAAGCGCATGTGGCAATACAGACTACGACTGGGATGAGAGTGTGCTGAGGCAGAGGCTCAGGAATAACAGGATGCCTCCGGGTTGGCCATTTACTATTGATGAATCCAACAGGAACGGGCCTGACCTTTACTTTGATCGTGACCCAGTTCCAGACGGTTATACCGCTATGAGGATTCCAGGTAAATTTAAAATCCTTTTGAACGATGCGACTCAGGAGCTTGCATACGCAGATGAAGCAGGTGGCGCTCGCGGTAATGCCGTTGGTCTCATCGGGGCATGGGTGGAGGGAACCGATGCCGGGTTACATGAAAGAAGCGTAGTTCCATACGGTGGGGTCAGTGATGTGAGATGGAGAGATGTTAAGCCATTCTTTACCCAGCCAAATACGTGGTATAACGGGTCCCTTGCATGTACATACTGCCACTATTGCACCGAGGAACCGCCGTGTTATCATGCTATGGATTTGTCTTCTCCAGCCGGTCTGAGGGGTGGCGCTGATGAAGGCTCTGAGCCAATACTCGGTGAAAGCTTTGTTGGTTTTACGGACTTTGATTGGGATAATAGTGGTTTGAGAAAGAGGTTGCGGAATAACCGTATGCCTCCAGAGTCGCCATTTGTACTTGATGAATCAAACAGGAATGGACCAACAATAGTAGATACATTACACCCAGGAGGCATAAGCGCTGTTGATTTAATCGGTGAGTGGGTAGGTGCTGGTGCTCCAAATAACTAAATCCTGACGAGGCGTAATTATTTGTAGTAGGGGCACGTTGCAACGTGCCCCTACAAAAGGCTGTCAATCCGTTTTGTGCGGGTCGGCAGCCTTTTTCTTTGCAATAATATTAGTATTTTGTATAATACCACGACGGTAGACAACGAACTTTATGTTCGTTGATGTCAACGAGGTAAAACCTCGTTGTCTACCACTTTGTCATTGCGAGGAGCGTTAGCGACGTGGCAATCTCATCCATCGTGTCAGGAGTATTTACGTATGTTGTTTTTCGCACATGAAGAATATCTCTGGGTTGTTTATCTTGCCTCAGGAATAGTGTTTTTCTTCTACCTATACACCATTAACAGGAAAAAAAGGTGGCTGAAGAGTTTCAGTAGCCAATCAACGCTATTAGAAAGATTTAGTCGTCTTCCTGGGTTCTGGTCTGAAATCCTGAAGGCATTTGCTATCAGCGCTTCGGTCCTTGGTCTTGGCCTTGTGCTTCTCGGTCCAAAGTGGCGTACAACTGAAAAGTATTATGAGAAAGAGGGGATGGAGATTGTTTTTGTCCTCGATGTGTCTTTGAGCATGCTCGCAGAGGATGTTAAACCAGACAGGCTTCAAAGGGCAAAGATTGAGATAGAAAATCTTGTCAAGAGCCTTGAGGATGACTATCTTGGACTTGTGGTGTTTGCTGGCAAGTCCTTTTCCCTGCTGCCTTATCTTACCTTAGATTACGAGAAAATCTTTCTTAGAATCCTCAGGATGGTTAACGAGACCTACTCAAGATTCGTCCCCTTCGGCACAAATATAGGCCATGCCCTTTTAACCGCCCTATCTTCTTTTACTGACAGACCAAACGAAAAAATTGCTATCCTTGTTACTGATGGAGAGGAACATATCGCAGTAAGGAGTCAGGTTGCCGAAGCTATAGGACTTTTTCTCGAAAAAAAGAATATTTCGATTTACATGATTGGCATTGGTGACCCAAATAAAGCATCACGCATCCCTAAGAAGGACGAACATGGCAACATAATAGGATATGAGGTTGATGCACAGGGAGAATTCATTGAAACAAGACCCAACCCGTCATTGCTGCAAGAGGTAGCACAGGTAACAGGTGGAACTTATATACATGACGCAACTGGTGAGGAGTTAAGGAGTATCTTTAGTAAAGCCATAGAGAGGCACAGAAAGATTACAGGGGTAAGGGATAGAAGTGTCGTTAAGGAGTTCTTCCAGCCAATACTTGGAGTCGCATTGCTGTTCTTAGCCCTTAGTTTGTTGCCAGAGACGGGTATCAAATTTCGGTAGCAACGGCAATGGAAGTTAAGAAGTTAGGAAGCTGAGAACCTAAGAAGCACTTCTTAACTTCCTATCTTCCAAAGTTCATAACTTCTGTTGTGATAGGAGAAAGGCAAAATGGATTTCTTAGAGCTTGTACGCACAAGGCGAAGTATAAGGGCATTTAAACCGGATAGTATAGAGGATGAGAAACTGAATCGCATCTTAGAGGCGGCGAGACTCGCCCCAACGGCAGCCAATCGCCAGCCCATATATTTTGTAGTTGTAAAGGACAAAAAAACAAAACAGGCGTTAAAGAATGCCTATAACCAGGAATGGTTTTATACAGCGCCAGTAATTATATGCGCATGTTGTGTTCCCAAACAAGCATGGGTAAGAAACGATGGCAAAAATTACTGCGAGGTTGATGTTACTATCGCTATGGATCACCTTATCCTTGGCGCATGGGCTGAAGGGCTTGGCACATGCTGGATTGCCGCCTTTAAACCATCTGTAGTGAAGGATGCACTCAAACTTCCAGAAGGTGTAGAGCCCATTGCCTTGACACCTCTCGGATACCCAAAGACAGTTCCTTCGCCAACACATAGAAAGGCTATTAGTGACGTCCTTAAGATAATTGGTTAAAGGCTTTGACCTGAGTTCAGCCGACACGTTATGACGACATGTTGCGAAGGTTTCAATATTTATATTGATAATTGTAACAGATATGGTATAGTTTTGCAGTTTTGACAAATACAGAATTCAGAAGTCAGGAGACAGGAGTCAGTAGAAAACGCCCTTTTTTCTGTATTTTGAATTCTGACTACTGTATTCTGTCTACAGAAAAACAGAGTGGAGATTGTGTAATGCGGAATATCGTAGCAATAACACTGCTTTTATTAGCGCCTTGCATGGCTATTTATGCCGATACCATCGAGCTAAAAAGTCTTGAAGAAGGTTTTGAGGGAAAGGTTATTGAACTGGCACAAGATTACATTGGAGTGGCTATTTCTGAAAAAGACGTTAAATCCGTAACAATCCATCCTAATGCCCAGCAGGCATATCCAGACATTGTTTCATTACACACAAGCGATACTAAGCTCGAATGTAAGGTGATAAGTGTAAGTCCTGATAACATTGGGATAAGGATTCCAAAAACTGAAGTACTCTCTATACACGTGGTTTTTGCTCCAGAAGTAGCAAAACCCGAAAAGACTGTAGGGGCGGGGTTACCCCGCCCCTCTGTTCCGAAGCAAGAAATTGAGAAAGAGGCTGAAACACATGCAGTGGAGCAGCCAATTAGCCGTGAAGCAGCAAAAGAAAAAATCAAAAAAGATGTAATACAAGAACTCAGAGCAGACAAAGCGCTAGAGGAAGAGGCATGGCCAAGCCCACAAGTATTTAAGGAGGAAATAAAGAAAGAGCTAAAAGAGGAACTCGAGGAGAAGCAGGAAGTCGAAGAAAAAGTATTTCAAGAAACTAAACTTGGAAGGGTTGAAGGCAAGATACTGCGAAAATGGCAGCCGCTTCCTGATTGTGAGGTGAGAATATTAATGCTCGTTAAAGCCAAAATCCCACTTACTAAAAGTTTTTATCAACCAGAGCTTCCAACCGAATATGAAGGAATTACTGATAGTGAGGGATACTATCATTTTATAAACGTTGCTCCGGGTGAATACAAGATATATTGGAAGCCGCCTACAGAATCATGCTGGATACGCCGTCTCGATATGAAGCCAGACATAATCGTTGAAGGAGGGAAAACAACATATCCAAAGGATATTGAGACTTTCAAACGTGTCCTGAACTGACACTTTTTATGGTAGACAACGAACTTTATGTTCGTTGCATCGAAGCAAACATCAACGAGGTAAAACCTCGTTGTCTACCAATTACATAATTAAAGCGCAATTTTTGCTTGATTTTTAAATAGCTTTGTGGTATTACATCTGCACCATAAACAATTATTTAAGTGGCAAAAACGGTATGGTAGCACCTTCTCCATCAGTGCTAACCAGATGTTTGAATTTTTATAATTGTGCAGTTTTGAGGTCTGGACGGGACATTCTGCGGAGTTTAAGCCCCTCGAAACAAATAAAACGGAGCAATAAAATGATGAGAAAAACAATCGTAGTGTTTTTACTTAGTTGGGTCTTTGTTGCCACATTTATTGTAACGTCCGTAGAGAATGCGAATGCCATTCCCCCTTTTGCAAGAAAATATAAGACAAGCTGCCAGACATGCCACGTAGCCTTCCCAAAGTTAAATCCCTTTGGTATGGCATTCAGGGCAAGTGGATACCGTATGCCGGGCGGCGATGAAGTGTTTGTAAAGGATGAGCCGGTAGCGCTGGGCGCTCCAGCCTACAAGAGGGTCTGGCCAAAGGCTGTATGGCCCGGTGATATTCCTTACTTGCCGCCAGTTGGTTTTACAATATTCTCAAATTTATGGATTGGCGAGGATAACGAGACGACTACAGAGTTTGACGGCCTTGAAGAATTTGCTCTCCTTTTAGGTGGCACACTCGGTGAAAGTTGGTCGTTTTTCTTTGATTACAGATTATACCTGTGGGGAACACAGGGCTGGCTTGACAGGGCTTTTGTCATTTACACCCCTCAGTGGTTTGAACCCATTGGTATCGTTAATATGCAGATAGGTCAATTTGAACCACGAGCAACGCCATTTTTGGGTGGACATCGCAACCTGATTACCATTAAAGGCACGCCAATGGCTGTTTTCTGGCCCGTTTATCCCATCGGGCAAAGGTGGGGGTTTTTCCCTAACCAGAAAGGTATAGAGTTTTTTGGTGGTCTTAATGGTCCCAAAAGCAACGGTGGGTTTGAATGGGCAGCGGGTCTTGTTAATGGGGAGCAGGTAGATTTTCCACACATTAGCCAGGGCAATGCCACAACGACCAGGGAAGTGGGAAGATTTGATGATAATGACTTTAAGGATTTTTATGGAAGGCTTTCCTACAAGATTGGCGGCATGGGGGTCATGGGTGGGGAAGAAGTGGAGGAAGCCGTTACGGCTGTTGAAAACTGGCAGGATGGCTACACATTATTTGGAAATGTGAAAACCTCTGCAAAGATAGGCATTTTTTACTATCGTGGTAAGAGCGATTTCAAGAAATCAGCCTTCTCTAATGTTGATACTGTAAAAAATCAGGACCGTTTTAGCAGATACGGGGTTGACGTTGACTGGATTATCTGGAACTTTAATGTAATTGGCGGTGCCGTTGTTTATGATGACAAGTTGGATAAAGCCGTTTCGTACAACAGTAAGACCACAGCGACAAAAGACGGTCTTGATGACGACTTTAAGACTTATATGTACATGGCGGAGGTTGACTGGGTGGTGTATCCTTGGCTTATCCCTGCCGTTCGATATGAATGGATTCAGCCCGACTATAGCTATACGGCAAGCTCGCTTTATGTAAAACCCAGTGAAAACCCTGTAACAACCAAGAATTTTGAGCGGTTAACCTTTGATGTAACTATTTTACTTGCAGCAAATATCAAACTCCTTGCAGGTGGTCATTTCTCTATAGAAGAGCCTCCACCAAGCGGTTCCCACTTCAGGGATTATTTCAGATTGGGAATTGATATTGCCTTTTAGGCAAAAAAATATATACTATATTATATGTGAGTGGAGTAGAGGAGACTGCCTTTTACACAAATATTCTTACCGCCTTAAGCGGATTGCAATCTTTGAGGTTTTGTAGTGAAGTTTTCGAGTTTTTACCGGAAAAACGGTAGACAAGAGATTTTATGTTCGTTGGGATTAATCCGCCTGAAGCGGATAAGACATCATTGTCTGCCCTCTTTTATTAGGGAGTGAAGTATGGCAGAAGAAGTTAGTCAAACAACGGTTGTTCAAAAGAAGGAATTTGCAGACCAACCATCAGAATTAATCCTTGACCGCAGGAGAGTGCTAAGATGGATTGGGTGGGGGTGGATGTGGCTTTTCATTACTGCGGTTTTTGGTTCAGCAGCACGTTTTTTCTTTCCAAGGGTGCTTTTTGAACCTCCGACCAAGCTTAAGGTAGGTTATCCCTCTGACTATACCATAGGCACTGTTAGTGAAAAATATATGCAGAAATACAGAATATGGGTTGTGCGGGAGGTAGATAGGCTTTATGTTATAGAGGCTAAGTGCACTCACCTTGGCTGTACGCCTTTCTGGCTGAGTTCTGAAAAAAAATTTAAGTGTCCATGTCATGGCGGTGGCTATACACCTGAAGGCGTAAATATTGAAGGACCACCTCCACGTCCACTGGAGAGATTCAAAGTAACATTGACCGAAGAGGGTGAAATATTGGTTGACCAGGCTGTAAGATTCAGAGGCGAACGTGGAGAATGGGAAAAGCCTGGAGCATATATTTCTGTTTAAGTAGATAGGAAAGGCGGTGGCACGGACAAGCTTTTTTGTCCGTGCATTGAATTACTGAAATTGAGGATTGTAAATGGCTACAAAACTTATTCAAGATATCATAGAAACGGTAACTAATTCCCAGATATGGAAGTCGTTCTTCAGACGGAAACATGATGATAGAAACAGGAGCAGGATGTTAGCCGTTATAGCTAACTTCTTCATGCACTTGCACCCCGCTACCATTGCAAGACACGGCATTGCCCTGAAATATACCTGGTGCATGGGTGGAACAACTACATTCCTCTTCCTTTTCCTCACCTTGACCGGCGTATTGCTTATGTTTTACTATCGTCCTACAACCCTTAATGCCTTTAACGATATTAAAGAGTTAGAGTACAGCGTCCCATTCGGGATGATGCTACGCAATACCCACAGGTGGGGGGCACACTTGATGGTGATAACCGTAATGCTTCACATGTTCAGGGTTTTCATGACTGGTGCATATAAGCCACCGAGGGAGTTTAACTGGGTTATTGGGGTCGTCCTCCTTGTAATAACATTCTTGTTAAGTTTCAGCGGCTATTTACTTACATGGGACCAATTGGGAATGTGGGCTATTACTGTGGGTACCAATATGGCAAGGGCAACCCCTTTTATTGGCCATGAAGGACCCTTTGGTGAACAGTTAGGAATGACCCCTTACAACGATATACGTTTTGCTATACTTGGTGGCTCAACGGTTGGTGCAAATGCCCTTTTGCGTGCTTATATATGGCATTGCATTGCCTTCCCTTTGATTCTTACAATTTTTCTGGCGGTGCATTTTTGGAGGGTAAGAAAGGACGGGGGAATTTCTGGTCCCCTTTGAGTTATATCGTAAAGAAGTAAGTCAATAGAAAATTCTAAATAGAAAATGAAAAATTAAAAGTATTTAGATGTTGTTTTAATTTTAACTTTTTCATTCAGATATTTCTATTTAGTCTTTTTTAAAAAAGGTAAGAAGTAAGTAGGAAAAACCAATGGAAAACTTTCTCAGGGTACTATTTATGAAGGATAACGAGGTTATTGCTCTCTTTGGTATTGTTGTGGCATTCTTTGCTGTGTTAGCCTTTTATCAAGCCATAAAGAATGACCTTCAAAAGGTTAGTCAAAAGCCCAAAGAAATCCCTCCACAGTCAAAGGCTACCATTATGGATATCCAGATGAATGAAGAAGATAAATAAACGGGTATTATTTAGGAGGTTAGCTGTATGAATACGAAAAGAAAGACATTATACAACTTGAAAAGAGCAGATGCTGGAGAGTGGTTTAGCAGTGTGATAAAATGTCAGTACGCCTGCCCTGTACATACAAATGTCCCTGCTTATTTGAAATTGCTCAGAGAAGGCGATTTTGAAAGGGCATATAGAGTAAACAGGTATGCCAATCTTTTTCCCGCTATTCTTGGAAGGGTTTGTACACATCCGTGTGAAACTGCATGCAGACGGGGCAGGTTTGACGAGCCGGTCTCTATCTGCGCACTAAAAAGGGCTACCGCCGATTACAGCGAGAAAGGGACGGAACTTCCTTTAGGTCTCGAAACCATTACGGAGAAACAAGGTAAAAAGGTTGCCATCATAGGCTCTGGACCAGCTGGTCTTGCCTGTGCAAATGATTTGGCGTTGCGGGGGTATGATGTGGTAATATACGAAGCCCTGGACCGTATAGGTGGTATGCTCAATGTAGGGATACCTCCGTACAGGTTGCCTCGCAAATTGATTCAGCAGGAGGTAAGCCGTGTGATGTCTGCGCTGGGTGTGGAGATAAAGCTGAACACACCCATTGGTGAAAAACTTACACTGGGTAATCTTCGGAAAGAGTATGACGCAATATTTATAGCTGCAGGCGCACATAAACCTGTAAAATTGGGTATAGAGGGGGAGAACCTGAAAGGCGTTATCCATGGGGTGACATTCATGCGTAAGGCAAATCTCGGAGAGTCACTCGAAA
>JACQHT010000004.1 GCA_016198835.1 Planctomycetota bacterium
ATGGTTACTTGCCAAGGGCTGCTCTTGAGGAAATCTCAAACGTAACCAGCATCCCCAGGAACAAGGTCTTCGGGGTTGTAACATTTTATGCACAATTTTCTATGATACCTCGTGGCAAACATACCATTAAGATATGTAACGGTACCGCCTGTCATGTAAAAGGCTCAATAGAGATAAGGGAAAAGGTTAAACAGGTGTTGGGCGTTGAGGAAGGACAGATGACGCCTGACTTCAAATTTACATTAGAAACGGTTGCTTGTTTGGGAACGTGTTTTTTGGCGCCGGTCATAATGATTGGTGAGCGATATTATGGAAAGCTAACGCCAGAAAAGACAGAAGAAATTATTAGAACCTATTAATACGAGGATGTGATGAAAGATAAAAAGCTCAGGAATTTTGAGGATTTAGCTCAATTAAGAAAAGAGCTTACACTTAAGGCTCGTTCGGACAAAACAACTATACGTATATGTACTACGGGATGCAGGGCTTTAGGAGCCCTGGAGGTGTGTGAAGCCTTCCGAACAGAACTCGAAAAGCAGCAATTAACTGAGAAGGCAGAGGTTGTAGAGACAGGCTGTCAGGGACTTTGCGCTCGAGCCCCGGTAATAACAATCCACCCCAACAATATATTTTATGGAAGGGTTACACCTGATGACGTTCCAGCGATTGTCTCTCGCACTATCAAGAATGGTGAAATCGTAGAAAAGTTTTGCTATGTCGAAGGCGGCAAGAGAATCCCCATACTCTCTGATATACCATTCTATAAAAAGCAACAAAAAATAGTACTCAAAAATTGTGGGGAAATAGACCCGACAAAGGTTGAACAATTTATAGTACGTAATGGATTCTCTGGATTAGAAAAAACGCTGAAAACCCTGAGACCCGAAGGGGTAATTAAAGAAATAAAGGATTCAGGTCTTAGAGGGCGTGGCGGGGCAGGGTTCCCAACGGGAACAAAATGGGAATTTGTAAGGAATGCGCCCGGCGACCAGAAGTATCTTGTTTGCAACGGTGACGAGGGTGACCCAGGCGCTTTTATGGACAGGGCGCTATTGGAAGGAGACCCTTACTCTGTAATAGAAGGGATGCTCATCGCCGCCTATGCTACGGGCGCAACTAAGGGCTTCTTTTACGTCCGGGCTGAATATCCTATCGCCGTAGAGCATATAGAAATAGCCATCCAGCAGGTAAAGGGTTTGGGCTTACTCGGCGAAGATATACTCGGTACCAGCTTATGCCTCGACCTGGAAATCAAGAAGGGCGCTGGCGCCTTTGTATGTGGAGAGGAGACAGCCCTTATAGCTTCAATAGAGGGGGAAAGAGGGTGGCCAAGGGTTAGACCGCCTTTCCCTGCTATATCAGGCTTATGGGGTAAACCTACTAATATTAACAATGTTGAAACATACGCCAACGTGCCTGCAATATTAGCAAATGGTTCTGAATGGTACAGGAAAATAGGCACCGAGAAAAGCAAGGGTACGAAGATATTCGCCCTTGCAGGTAACGTAAAGAATACCGGTCTTGTAGAAGTACCTATGGGAGCCACCTTGCGAGAAATAGTCTTTAATATCGGGGGCGGCATCCCTGGACGTAAAGCCTTTAAAGCCGTCCAGATTGGAGGACCTTCCGGAGGATGTATCCCGAGTCAATATTTAGACTTTCCCATTGATTATGAGTCCGTAAAAGAGCTTGGAGCAATCATGGGTTCAGGTGGACTAATAGTTCTTGATGATACAGCCTCAATGGTAGAAATAGCCAGGTATTTTATGGAATTTCTCAGGGACGAATCCTGTGGGAAATGCGTTCCCTGCCGCATCGGAACAGAGAGGATGCTACAGATACTCACAAGGGTCAAAAACGGAGAAGGAAAGAAAGAGGACTTGGAGTTGCTACTGGAGCTTGCTGAAGTAACAAGAGACGCTTCCCTCTGCGGTCTGGGTCAAACAGCCGCTAACCCGGTGCTTACAACATTAAAGTATTTCCAAAATGAGTATGATGAACTTATAAAAGGTGTGAAGGTTGAAAAAGCGCCATCTCACGAAGCGGTTCACAAATGCGAAATGTAAAATTTATACTGTAAGCCTTGAAGCGATTTTTTCATAGAACGAATAGAAATGTATAATAACCCGGAAGTTGGGACCGATGGATAAAATAGGTGGAAACTACGATGAAATTTGAGCGCATTACAGTAGACACAAAGGTTTGCACTGGCAAACCGTGCATTCGTGGACTTAGGTTTCCTGTTTCACGCTTACTGGGACTCATGGCTTCTGGAGAGACGAAGGAAACTATTCTCAGGGCGTATCCCTACTTGGAGGCAGAAGACATTGATGAAGCCCTGCGTTACGCTGCTTATCTTGCAGAAGAAGAGACCGTGGAGTTTGCAAGGTGAAGTTTCTCGTTGACATGTCACTTTCGCCTGCATTGGCCGACTGGCTCGTGCAGCAAGGTCACGATGCCATTCATGCCTTGCAAGCAGGCTTAGAGCGCACTTCAGATGAAGTCATTTTAGGGCGTGCTCGAGATGAGAAGCGAGTGATTATTACAGCGGACTTGGATTATCCCAGGCTTTTGGCTTTGGCGCAAGCTGAAGGTCCAGGCCTTATACTGTTCCGAGGTGGAAATTACGGAGAGCAAGAAGCTATAGAGCGCCTGACACGAGTACTTGAAACGATTCCGAATGAGGAGTTCCCAAATTCTATTGTTGTTGTTGAAAAGGGGCGGATTCGTCGTAGGCGTCTCCCACTCGAACCGAATCCTTAACGGATAGTGTCTCTCTTAAAAATTTTTATCTGTATAAAAGAAGCTATAGCGATTTTTTCATAGAACGAATAGAAATGTATAATAACCCGGAAGTTGGGACCAATGGATAAAAAATGGGTCTTTTTACCGTCTAATCGAAAATTGCAGGAGGAAATTGCATCCAGCCTGCATATCTCCCCTATCACCGCGCAGCTTATTATCAACAGGGGCATAACAGACGTAAGCACCGCAAAGTCGTTTTTACAACCCCAACTCTCAACACTCGGCGACCCAATGCTTCTGCCAGATATGGATAAGGCGGCAAAAAGAATCGTTGAAGCGGTACGCAATGGCGAGAAGATTACCGTATACGGCGACTATGACGCCGATGGCGTCTCGGCGACTGCCTTAATGGTTCTGTGCCTGAATTTCATTGGAGCAAATGTTCAGTATTATATACCTGAACGCATCGAAGAAGGTTACGGGCTTAATAGAGATGCAATACTAAGATTAAAAAGTGATGGCACAAGTATTATTATTACTGTTGACTGCGGTATCAATTCATATCAGGAAGCCAGAACTGCGCAACTTAGCGGGATTGACCTTATAATTACAGACCATCACGAACCAGGGGCAGAAATTCCCGATGCCTTTGCAATCATAAATCCAAAACTTACCCATCGCTTATCACCCATCCCCCATTTCCCATCACCTATAACCCATTTATCGGGCGTAGGCGTTGCCTTTAAACTTGCATGGGCAATAGGACAACATCTTTCCCTACAAAAGAGAGTGTCTCCTGAATTCAGGGATTTCCTTACAAATGCCCTGGGTCTTGTTGCACTTGGAACAATCTCAGATGTTGTGCCTTTATATGGCGAAAACAGGATTTTAACAAGACATGGGCTGGAATACCTACAGCATTGTGACAGTCCCGGCATCAAGGCGCTCATTGAGGTTGCAGACCTATGCGGTTCATCTATTGAGTCAAGCCATGTCGGCTACCGCCTGGGACCAAGGCTAAACGTGGCGGGGAGAATTGACAGCGCAGGTATCTGTGTCGAACTGCTGACCACTAAGTGCGAAAACCGTGCCAGGGAAATCGCAAAGATACTGGATAATAAAAACAAAAAAAGGCAAGAAATCCAGCAAGCAATAGCTGAGTCTGTACGGGAAAAGATTGAAAAAGAAATAGACATGGCGATGGCTCATGTAATTATACTATCCGATGAGTCCTGGCATCCGGGGGTCGTTGGAATTGTCGCATCAAAGGTGGCGGAGGAATTTAATAGGCCCACAATAATAATCGCCGTAGATGGACAATTGGGCCATGGTTCCGCGAGGTCTTATATTCCCTCGTTTCACCTCTTTAAAGCCCTTGAGCTGTGCAGGGAAAGATTAATCACCTTCGGCGGTCATGCAAGGGCGGCAGGATTAAAGATTTTGAGGCACGA
>JACQHT010000081.1 GCA_016198835.1 Planctomycetota bacterium
AAATTGATTCTTATGCAAGACCCAACAATTGACCGCACTACAGATGGAAAGGGTTATGTAGAGTCACTGCTTTATGACGAGATACAATTGTATGATGCCGGTTCATGGATGAATAAAAAATTTAAAGGACAAAGAGTGCCTCTACTTTCTGATGTGCTGAAATTTGTAAAGGCAAATAACATTAAGGCAGTTCTCGACGTTAAACAGCAAGAAATCGAAGACCAGATACTCTTACTTATTGAAGAACTCGGTGTGGCAAAACAAATCTATTTCTGGGGAAGCCTTCGGGGTATCAGGGGTCTGGAGTCTGAATTGCCAGGGAAAGACCTTTTTTTTGTAGCACCCGAGAACCTTACAAAGGAAGCGATTGAAAATGCTCATACAGAGAGGAAGCTTGCAGTAACTACCATGCTCGATTGCGACGACAGGGAATCCATGAAAGAAAAACTAATGAAAGGCATAGACGTTGTGCTTGTTGACTACCCCTGCCTCGTGAAAGATATTTTACAAAAAGAGGGAATATCCACCTCCAGCGGACCCAAATTGAAATCTGCAGAAAGCCTCAGTCTCGGCGTAATTACCTCCACCCCCCCTTTAGAGAAGGAGGGATTTGATGTACGTGCATTAATTGACATTGTAACTGAACCTGACGCGGATAAATCGAGGATGGCAGCCCTATCATTAGCAGGTTACCCATCGGCAGAAACAGTTCCGCAATTAGTAAAACTCTCAAAAAGCTGGAATGTAGTAGCAAGGCGAAATGCGACGTGGGCATTGGGGTTTTTAAAAGATAAAAAGGCTGTAGAAACATTAATTACTAAATTAAGCGATAAAGATGTTGAAGTAAGGAGGGAGGCGGCGCTCGGCTTGAAGAGACAGTCAGACCCTGCCTCGATACCAGAGTTGATTAACACACTTCTTCATGATGAGAATGCAAAGGTCAGGTTTGATGCGGCTCGTGCATTAGGCGATATAGAAGATAAAATAGTAGTATCTCCACTGATTACCGCTTTAAAAAATGATACTGATTGGGATATACGCAGTGTCTGTGCTCGTGCATTGGGACAAATTAAGGACGCTAAGGCAGTTGAGGCGTTAGGAACAATACTTGTGGCTGATACTTTCTGCCAGGAAGCATGCTGGACACGTGAAATGTCAGCACGGGCGCTTGCAGAAATAGGGAAACCATCTGTAGAAACCCTGATTGCCGCTTTAAGGGATAATGAAGAATGTACACGCAGAAGAGCAAGCTGGGCGCTTATTTATATTGGTCAACCCGCTGCTCCTGCGGTAGCTTCTGCATTATTCGACCCAAATCATCTCGTGCGAAGGCGTGCCGCCTTAATATTGGGATGGATAGAGGATGACGCCGCTTTATACCCCCTTCTCCGTGCAATTAAGGATGATGAGCCAACGGTAAGACAGACTGCTGCCTGGGCGCTCGGAAGATTGGGTGACCCCAGGGCAAAAAGCGCCCTGAATGTCGCTGTTAATGATAAGAGCAACCGCGTAAAAGAAAATGCCCTTGAGGCAATCAAAAGATTAACATTGGATTAAGGAGAAAGAGACATGTTTCATGCCGGTCTATTGGTCTTGGGTATTGTAGCTGGTGTATTTGGAGGACTTTTTGGTATTGGAGGAGGGACTATAGTTATTCCTGCCCTTGTCTATTTATTTGGACTAAGCCAGCATCAGGCACAGGGAACGTCCTTAGCAATGATGGTTCCACCCGTTACATTTCTTGCTGCATGGAAGTATTATCAAGGTGGACATATCAACCTTAAGATAGCAGCTTTTATAGCGCTTGGTTTTATTATCGGCGGTCTAATCGGCGCAACCGTTGTCCAGCCCGTAAGTGACCCTCTTTTAAAAAAGGGTTTTGGAGTATTTTTGCTATTTGTAGGTGTAAGGATGCTTTTTTAAGTTACCTTTTTGAAAAAAATGAAAACAGGCATTGTTTATCTTATAGGCGCAGGTCCCGGAGACCCGTCTCTTATCAGCGTTAAGGGACTGGAATGTATCAGGAAGGCTGACGTTTTAATTTATGATTACTTAGTAAGCGCAGACCTTCTTAGAGAGGCAAGGGAAGGCACAGAAGTAATCTACGTTGGCAAAAAGGGCAGCGTCCATACCTTGGAGCAGGAAGAAATAAATCAACTTCTTGTAGATAAGGCACGGGAAGGCAGAACCATTGTCAGGCTCAAAGGGGGAGACCCCTTTGTATTCGGGAGAGGCGGAGAAGAGGCGCTCTTTCTTAAACAAAACGATGTACCGTTTGAGATTGTCCCGGGCATTACCGCCGCAGTAGCCGCCCCTGCCTATGCCGGCATCCCCGTTAC
Source organism: Planctomycetota bacterium (assembly GCA_016198835.1). Classification (GTDB taxonomy): domain Bacteria; phylum Planctomycetota; class Brocadiia; order Brocadiales; family Subterrananammoxibiaceae; genus Subterrananammoxibius; species Subterrananammoxibius californiae. The sequence continues at coordinate 2,340 of JACQHT010000081.1, forward strand.
TCACCGTGACTATACAGCCACGCTTGGCCTCGTTACAGGCCATGAGGACCCCACCAAGGAAGTAAGCAATATTAATTGGGAAAAAATCAGCACAGGCATTGGAACACTTACCTTTTATATGGGCATTAAGAACCTGCCTAAAATTGTAGAAAATCTTATCAAATATGGAAGACCCAAGGATACCCCCGTTGCAGTAATACGATGGGGTACTACGCCTGAACAACAAACCGTGGTGGGCACATTAAAAGATATTGTTGAAAAAACAAAGGACTTGATGCCTCCTGCTATAACAATCGTGGGCGAGGTGGTGAAGCTAAGGGAGCAGTTGAACTGGTTTGAGTCGAAGCCCCTTTTCGGCAAGATAATAGCAATTACCCGCTCACGTGACCAGGCAAGTGAATTCGCTGAACAACTCCAGGAACGTGGCGCAAAGGTAATAGAATTTCCCACCATAAAAACTGTTCCGCCTGACTACCTTGAGCCTATGGATAAAGCAATCAATTAGATTGTATCCTTTGTTTGGCTCATCTTTACCAGCGTAAACGGCGTTGATGCCTTCTTCGGGAGGCTCTTTGAC
>JACQHT010000075.1 GCA_016198835.1 Planctomycetota bacterium
ACCGCAACCCTCAGTTTACTCATGTCGAAAACCTATTACTTCTTTTGAAAAGAAGCACGGACAAACAAGTTTGTCCATGCCACCCGTTCAAATTAATTTTTGATTTTGGATTTAAGTCATATTCTACGGAGTGATTCCCTGAAACGTCCGAACCTTCCTTTATCAACATTCCGCAGGAAAGTTATCAGATACTGAACCTCTGGTAAAATGTCATCTTCAGCCTCAAGCTCATCCAAAACCTTACTGCGATTCAGGATTTCGGGTCTAAATATTCTACGAAAGGCATCTTCTAATGCATCTATCCGTTCTTTAGAAAAGCCGCCCCTTTCCAACCCAATCACGTTAACCTGCCGTACCTTTGCCGGATTGCCCTCGACAATCATATAGGGAGGAACGTCTTGAACAATCCTCGCAAGGCCACCTACATAGGCATACTGGCCAATAGTAACAAATGGCTGGATGCCAACGAGGCCCATAAGTTTGGCGTTCTTTTCAATCTTTATATGACCGCCGAGAAGCGTCCCATTTGTTAACAGCACATTATCTTCTATAATACAATCATGTGCAACGTGGCAACAAGCCATTAAGAAATTACCATTGCCAATGACCGTTTCCCCACCGCCGAATTCTGTACCTGTATTTATAGTAACGCACTCACGAATAACATTGTTGTCCCCTATGATAAGCCTTGTTTGCTCCCCGTGATATTTTAAGTCCTGAGGTTCTGACCCCACGACGGCATTGGGAAATATTACATTATCTTTCCCAATGATGGTGTTACCATTTACAGTGACATTGTTTTTTATGACGGTTCCATCACCGATTTTTACATGCTCATCAATAACAGAAAAAGGACCAACCTCAACGTCACTGCCCAACTCGGCATGTGGATGAACGCAAGCGTACTTATGTATTTTCATTGTGCCACTTCGGCTATCTTTTTTGCCATCAAGGCGTTCAGGGCATGACCCGATTTGAATGCAATGATATGGCCACGTAAAGTAACACTTGTCAGATAAAGGTCTCCGATAAGGTCAAGAACCTTGTGTCTGATACATTCGTCTGGGAACCTCAAATGGGCAGGAGTCATGCTAAGCGGCTTGGTAATCCTACCATCTTCATGCACAACAAGGCTGTTATCATCTGTAACGCCCTTCCCAAGCCCGAGTTTTCTAAACTCTTCAATATATTTGCTAAGAATAAATGTCCTGGCTGGAGCGATTTCTTCCATGAAGTTTACCTCGTCTAATTCGATATTGTAACATTGATTATGCAGGAAAGCCCCGTCAAAATCGAGTACGTATGATAATAAAAATCCCTTATCATAAGGTAAGGCGCTAATGCTTGTATCGCCTTTCTTTACAGTTATCGGATGAACCACCGCAAAGATTTTTTTTGGTTCATTTTGTTCTAATGTTCCGGCATCTTTAATCAATTCGGTAAATATTCTGGAACTGCCGTCTCCCGCTGGTATCTCGCATCCATCGAGTTCTATTGAGAGATTATCTATCCCCATGCCAGCCAGTGCAGCCATTAAATGCTCGACGCACTGAACTTCAGCCCCGTTCTTTTTCAACAGGATACGACGTGAGAGGTCTGAAAGGAACCCTACAGATGCCGGTATTGTTGGGCGGTTTGGAAGGTCGGTACGAATAAATTTTATACCAGTATTCGCTGCATCTGGATTTAAACGTAGACTAACACTTTCGCCAGTAAAGAGGCCCTTCCCGGAAAATTTAACAACCTTCTTGATTGTTCTTTGAGGGTCAATCAAGCTATTTTTCCTCAATCTGTTTAGAATGGCGGCTATTCAGAGCCTCTATCACTTTATCGGTTACATCAAGAGCGTCGGAATAGTACAACACCGTGCCTATGCCAATCTTCAACCGCAATTCCAAAATATCGGCGCTTTTTAATTCAAGGTCTTCTTTTTTAAGGATGATATCAAAACTCTCTTTTTTACCAAGATTATCAATTTCTTTGCATACGTCCTGATAAAGCTCCTCAAAAATTTCTTTTTCCTTTCTGCTCAAGTTAGTTTCTGCCATCTTTTCTTCGAGCTGGTAGTATAACATCTTTTTTTCAAGTGTTTCTTCATTTTTCCTTCTGCTTTCGCTTCCCATATCGAGGAGTTGTACTTCTTCCCGCAGGCTTTTAATCTCGCCCTGTTTTTGCCTTAATTGCTGTTCGGTTTGTGTCTTTGCGGCCATAAACTGCTTTTCAAGTTCTTTTCGTTTTTCGTACTTATCAAGAACCCGATTGATATTTACCACCCCTATCTTTTGTTGTGAGGTTTCCTCAGGAACATCCTTTGCAAAAGAAACACTTGAGGACAAGATACCTGCCGATAATACAAGAAAAAAATATTTAATAAATTTTACACACCCCTTTTTTTTCAAAACAATATTCTCCTTCCCTAATTAAGAATTAAGAAAATTTCTAAAACGTAGTTCCGCTTCCCATGTTGAAGCTGAGCGCCTGTGTATCATCACCCGGCTCTTTCATAAACGGGATACCATAATCCACTGCAATAACTGCTCGACCGAAGAACGGAATTACTATCCTGAAACCAAAACCAGCAGAGGCACGCATATTTGTAAGATTGAGGTCGCTTATTTCCTCGTCTGCTTTTCCGGTATCTACGAAGGTTACTACACGAAATATATCCTTATAAATGGGAATACTATACTCTGCTGACCCAAGTAAGAGTACGTTACCGCCTACTTGCTCATTATCTTCTATAGGGGAAACGCCTCTAAAACCAAACCCTCGTATAGACCCATAACCTCCAGCGAAGTATCGTTCGAATATAGGAACGTCTTTAGACGGTGGTTCTGTACCTTGTACGCCAGTTGACTCTACAATACCAATAGTGCTGGAGATGGTTAAAATATGTTTACCCCAGTCAGGAAAATCAAAGACCGTAAAATACTTGCTTCCATAGATAGTTGACCTGGCTATGTTTACATCCATAGCAGTTGCTTCGAATGAAGCGCCAACTTCATACCCCTTAGTTGGCAAATAATAATTGTCTCTTTTATCGTATGTAAACCTTAGTTCGAGACCCAGCCTGTTAAATTCACCCTCCGCACTTTTAACGGTAAAAGGCGCATCATCGGCAACGTTTGTTATTTTCATTAATTCGTAGCCAGGGGTGATTTTCAGCGTTAAATCCTTAAAAATCTCCTTTCCAACAGTAACCCTTCCACCCTTCCTGTCTTCATCGTAGCTTTCCCTGACCCTTTTATAAAGAAAGAAGTTTAACCCGAAGTTGTAAGTAGAATCAAATACGGCGGGGTTAAAGAAGGAAAATACAGCCTCCTGCCTGAATACACCGGGACTAAACCTTAGTGTCACTACATGACCTGCACCACGAAATGCATTACCTGAAATAAAGTCATGGAAATTTTTTGGGAAATCGAGGACATCAAAATTTCTATCGGAATATGAAATATCACCAAATGGTCCTACGTTTGCCCCGTACCCGCCGCCAAACCTTAAAAGCCCCGTTTGTCCTTCCTTGACATCAAGCAGAATGTCAACATTATCCGGTCTTGGCCCAGACTCAAAGCTGATACTCGTAGGCTCTCCTGACTGCACATCAAAGAAACCTGTGTTTAAAAGCCTTCGGTGTGCGTCACGAATTCGTTCAGTATCTATTCGGTCGCCAGGATAGAAATTCAACTCACGTCTTATTACGTTATCCTTTGTCCTATCATTCCCTGATATTTTTATCTTATTAATATAAAATCTGTCATTTTCCACTATATCATAGGTAATGTCTACTTTAGCCTTCTCAGGGGTAAAGAATCGTTTCGGCTCGACGTTTGCCTTTAAGAAACCCTGCCCGCCATAGAGGAATTTAATCTGCCTGGTGTCATCTTCGAACTTTTCCTTTAAGAACGGGTCGCCTTCTTTTAACTTCAAAAGTACTCTCAATTCACTACGTGAAAAGATTGTATTGCCCTTTATTGTAATAATGTCAACATAGTACCTTTCCCCTTCATCTATGTGAAATGTAATAGTTATCTCTGTTTTATCTGCGCTATATTTTACTTCACCTCTTACAGCGGCATCCAGCCACCCCTCTTTGTTATAGTATTCCTTGAGTTTGTCAATATCGCTTTCAAATTCTTTACTTTTAAATTTTCCTGGAAAGAGTATAGAAGGAAACCGCCTTGCGCGTGACTTTATCTGTTTTTTGAGTTTTTTGCTCTTAACGGATTTATTACCATCAAATACTATCTTTGCGATACGGACCTTAGAACCTTCATTAATGACAAATGTAACTACTGCGTCACCATCGGTAATCTTAACATCGCTTTTAATCTCGGCAAAATGATACCCCTTTTCGACATAAAGATTCTTAAGCTTGGCTTCATCCAGCTTTAAGAGATAATACTTTAAATATTCCTTTTCTTTCAGTTCTATTGCACCTTTAAGTTTTTTCTTTGATAGCTTTTTGTTGCCCTGGAATACTATTTCTTTAATTACTGCTCGTTCGGTTAAAAGGAAGATGAGTTTTAAGCCATCTTCAAAGTCTTCTAATTTTACCTCAATATTATCGAAAAACCCCATTGCCCAGATTGCATCCACATCCTGGCTTACTATCTCCGGGCTATATACATCGCCTTCTTTAACCCTTGTAGCAGCCTTAATAGCGGCGGTGCTAATCCTCTTATTACCCCTGACCTCTATCTTTCGTATAATCTTGCCTTCTACTCCTTGAACATAAAGTGGCACATAGCAGATTATCGATAGGGCCATGATAAGAGTAACAACTAAGCACCACTTCTGAAGGAGTACGTGGCGTACCTTCATTGATTACCCTGGGTAGGCAAGACTCTCAAAACGCATGAACTCTTTTAAAAAGGTAAGTTTCACAGTACCAGTAGGACCATTCCTCTGCTTGGCAATAATAATTTCTGAAACACCGGGATTTTTCGCAGGTTTTTCCTCGGTGGCGTAATATTCCTCTCTGAATAGTAGCATGATTACATCCGCATCCTGCTCTATAGAGCCCGATTCGCGCAAATCAGACATCCTTGGTTTGTTGTCCTCTCTCGATTCTACAGCCCTGTTCAGTTGCGAGACGGCTATTATCGGTATCCCAAGTTCCCTGGCAAGAGACTTTAGACCGCGTGAAATAACAGAAATCTCTTGCTGCCTGTTTTCAGCTCTCGGGGCTTCCATAAGCTGCATATAATCAACAACTATAAACTGAATATCATGGCGGGACTTTAGCCTTCTTGCCTTTGCCTTCAACTCAAGGATGGAGAGCCCGGGAGTATCATCTATGTATATTTCTCCTTCTGAAAGCGTACCCATTGCAAGCGAAAGCTGGCTCCACTCATGGTCTTTAAGGAAACCCCTTCGCAAACTATGTGCATTAATCCTTGCACATGAGCAAAGCATATTTTGCGCTATCTGATTTGAAGACATTTCTAAGGAAAATAGCACAACAGGTTTGTTTTCTACAATGCCAATGTGTTGCAAAATGTTTAAGGCAAGACTTGTTTTACCCATACTCGGTCTGCCAGCCACAATTATTAATTCTGATGGCTGCAGCCCGCATGTCATATCATCAAGGTCTGCATAACCAGTAGATAGACCGGTAAGCCTGCCCTTCTTATCGTGATATTTTTCTATCTGATCAAAGACTGGTTTGAGAATTTCACTCAGTTCGGTTGAGGGGGCAGAGATTTTTCTCTTGCCAACTTCAAAAACCAAACTTTCTGCCTTATCGAGTAATGTATCAGAATCGTACGCTTCTTCGTAAGAGTCTTTTTGTATCTTTACGGCCGCATCAATCAAGCTTCTTTTTACAGCCTTTTCCTGAACAATCCGCGCATAGTATTCTATATTTGCAGCAGTGGGTACGGATTCCTCCAAATCCAATAAATACTCTATACCGCCAACCTTCTCCAGCAGTGAGCGCTTATTAAGCTCTTCTTTCAAAATGACCGGATCAACCGCCCTGTTTCTATCATAAAGGTCAACAATCGTTTGAAAGAGCTCCTGATGTGCCGTCTTGTAGAAACTATCCCTGGAGAGCATTTGCACTGCAAGATTAACCGTGTCATTATCGAGTAACATTGAACCAAGCACACCAACCTCAGCATCAATATTTTGTGGTGGTGTTCGTTCTAATAATAGCTCAGCACTCATGTCCCAACCTCCATCATTTTAGTTCATAGTTCATAGTTAATAGCCATAAGCTATCAGCTACGAGCCATGAGCTACGAGCTTTTTATCTCCGTGCCAGCCTCCTCACTTTCCCTTATAACCCAAACCTTGCATTGGGTTTGTATTTCGGGATGAAGACTGATTGGCACATTATAAACATCGCATTGCTTGATAGGGCTTTCAAGCAAAATCATTTCTTTTTCGATAGGATAGCCCTCTTTTTTAAGCATTTCAACAATCTGTTCTGCCGTTACTGAGCCAAATAGCCTTCCTTCTTCATTCGCCTTTGCATTTATCGTGATAGAACATTCCGAAAGCTTCTCGGCAACCGCTTGGAGTTTTTCCTTTTCTTCTTTTACTTTTGTTTCATATTTTTTCTTTGCAATATCTATCTGTTTTAAATTTGTTGGGTTAACCGTTGTTGCAAACCCTCTCGGCAATAGATAATTTCTTGCATACCCCTCAGCTACATTTACAACCTCACCCATTCTACCAAGTTTTATAACATCCTTCTTTAGTAAAACATCCATAAATAGCACCTTCCCTCCGAGTAGAGACGAGAGCGCACTTGCGTCTCTACGTAGTATTACCCCACATAAGGCATTAAAGCCATAAATCTTGCCCTTTTTATTGCAATCTTAGCGAAGCGCTGATGGGTAGCGCAATTCCCGGAACGCTTTCTTGAGAATAGCTTACCCTGACCACTGGTAAGCTTTTGTAGATTTAGGATGTCTTTGTAGTCAATACCTTTCATAGTCATCTTGCAAAAGCGGCACTTTCGTACCTCTGTGTACCTTTTCTTCGCAGTAATTTGTTTCTTCTTCTTCTTACCAAATAACTTCTTCATGAAATACGCTCCGTTCTACATAATATTTTTATCAAAATGGGATTTCGTCATCACTAACATCTTCCCTCACGACCTCTGGACCGGCTTCGACAGGTGCTATATCGCCCTGAGGGACTGCCTGCCGTTCTGACGAAGCCTTCACCCTGTCGCCTACAAACTGAAAGTCTTCGACCACTACACTTAACTTGTTCTGTTTTTGACCGTCTTTCGTTTCCCACTGACGAAACTGCAATCTCCCCTCAATAAAGATTGGTTTGCCCTTACTAAAATATTTATTTATCACCTCAGCCCGCTTGCCAAAGATACTTACATCTACGAAACATGTTTCTTTCTTTTGCTCACCTTCGGGGCTATTCCATACTCTATTGACTGCAATTCCAAAACTTGCCACTGCCGCCCCATTAGGGGTATAACGCAGTTCAGGGTCTCTGGTAAGATTACCCATTAAAAAAACCTTATTTAGGTTTCCCATATATTAACCCTTGATTGCAGCAAAAGATTTAAGAGATTTCTTCTATTTCAACTTCTTCTAACCCTTCAAAAACAGTGGAAGGACCCTTTGTCTCGCTTTTTACGGTAGTTTCTTCTACTACCTCAGGGCGAAGAACTTCTAATCCAAGGTCCCTGATTATCAAACTCCGCAATATAGTCTCTGATAGCAAGCAGTCCTGCTTTATGGGCGTAATTGCACCAGTGGGAGCGTTGAAACGAATAAGGAGATATGTACCCCGCTTTTGTCCCTTAATTTTATAAGCAAGCTTTCTTTCTCCCCACTTTTCGGTAGAAACAACCTCCGCATTGTGTTTTTGTAATATTTCATGCACCTGCTTAATGACCGCATCCCAGTCTTTGTTAGCATAAGTATTATCTATTAGAAACATGCCTTCGTATTTTCTCGTAATATGTGGCGCAACCACTCTCTTTTCTTCCTCCTATCTATTTGGGAAATCTTGATAGCAAAAGCAAGTCAACCATACCAAAGGCGTGTGTGCATGCACTCGCTTTTGCCTTCTCCTAATTAAAAACGTTCATACAGCTCTCTATACCTGTGGTAACCCATGTATCAATAGCATGGCAGGCTTTATCAATTGCTTGATTAATAATTTCTTTTTCATCCTCAGTAAAATGAGTGAGGACGTATTCCTTTGCATCCTTAACTACGGGTTGGCCAATACCGATTCTCAATCTCGGGAATCCAGAGCCCACATAGTGCGCGATGGATTCAAGACCATTATGTCCACCACTGCTGCCCTTTTCCCGTATCCGTATCTTTCCAACAGGAAGATTAAGGTCATCACAAACGACCATTATCCTATTCAGAGGGCAACCGTAGTATGCAACTATTTTCCCCACTGATACACCACTAAGGTTGACGTATGTTTGAGGCTTTGAGATGAGAATTTTTTTTTCACCAATAAAGCCTTCACCAATAATAGCCTCAAACTTCTTCTTGTTACAAGCTATTTCGCACTGCTCCGCCAACCTGTCTATCGTCATAAAACCAATATTGTGCCTGGTAGATATGTACTTTTTGCCAGGATTACCCAGTCCAACAATAATCCTCAAATCCTGGCTAAAAGATTGGTTTAAATCGTTCTGAAATGCCATGTTAAACCAGCTTATTTCCCCTCTTCTACCTCTTCCTCCTTTTCTACCTTTCTGGTAATTACCTCAGGCTCAGCCAGCGCCTCTTCTTCTGGCAATTTCTTTTCTTCCTCAGCCTTGCGGATAGTGACCACAATTCCCTCCGGGTCAGTCATCATTTTTGTATCCTCTGGAATCTTGACATCTTTGACAAAGATTGAACTTCCTAAGCCCAATTCTGTAACGTTCAGTCTTATTTTTTCAGGGATTGCCGTAGGCAGGCATTCTATCTTAACTTCCTTCATCTGGTGGTCTAATACGCCGCCGTCTTTAACCCCTGCGGCAAGGCCGTATAGTTCTATGGGAATAGCCAATACCACACTCTTGTGAAGGTCAATGCGGGTAAAATCCACGTGCAGAATTTCCCTTCCGAATGGGTCATATTGAACGTCTTTGATGAGCACAGTTTCTGCTTTATCATCCCATTTTAAGTTCACCATTCGTGCCATAGAGCTAAGCGCTGCCTTTAGACCGGCGCCATTGAGGGTGAGCATTACATTCTCCCGCCCAAGCCCGTAAAGAACGCCCGGCACATTCCCACTTTTGCGCAAACGACGCATTAAACGGGTACCAGATTCGCTCCTTGGTAATGCCTGTAAAATCAATGCCTCCATTTATCCCATTCCTTTCTTAAAATTACATCAGACCAAACACCGGCTGAGTCTCAGGTGTTTCTGAAAACATAGAGCTCACCGATTCATTAGTGTGAATCCTCCTGATAGCCTCTCCCAACAGCCCTGCGATTGAAAGAACTTTAATTTTGCTTCCAAGACCTTTACCTTTGCTATTTAAAGGGATTGAATCCGTTACGGCAATTTCCTTAATCGGTGCGGCTAATAACTTTTCCCCTGCAGAGCCGCAGAACACAGGGTGGGTTGCCCCAACATAAATATCCTTTGCCCCCTTATCTTTAAGGATTAATGCAGCCTGATAGATAGAACCCCCCGTTGCTATTAAGTCATCCAGGATTATTACGTTTTTATCCTTTACATCCCCAATAATAAAGCCAATCTCCGTCTCTTCTGGTCCTGTCCTGCGTTTGTCAACAATAGCCAGTCTAACGTTGAGTTTCTTTGAATAAGCTCTGGCAATCTTTATCCCACCAACATCAGGCGTTACCACTACAAGGTCCGGCAAATTAAGATTTTGATAATAATTGCAAAGAACGGGAAACGCCAGGAGATGGTCAACAGGAACATCAAAAAAGCCCTGAATTTGTGCTGCATGAAGGTCTACAGTAAGCACCCTATCGGCACCCGCTTCAACTATAATATTGGCTACCAACTTTGCAGTAATTGGTACCCTGCCCTCATCTTTTCTGTCCTTTCTTGCGTACCCATAATATGGCAGAACAGCAGTAATTCTGGCTGCCGATGCTCGCCTGAGGCAGTCCATAAACATTAATAATTCTATCAAGTTCTCATTTACTGGCGGACATGTTGGCTGAATCAAAAATATGTCTACCCCACGAACATCTTCATTGACCTTCAAATCTATCTCTCCGTCCGGAAAACGCCCAACATAGGCATCGCCGAGAGGAATGGAAAGATATTCGCAAATCTTCTGCGCAAGGGGACGATTTGCATTTCCTGAAAATATCTTTATATTGTCCAACGATTCGAAGAATCTTTTTCTATCCATAATATTACCCCCCTGCCTTAAATTATGAATCGAACCTGCCTCAGGTGAGTTGCATCCTAAATGCTTTTTGATTTATTCCCACCCACCTCACTATTTCTGCAAGTTCCTTGAGTGTATTGACACCAAATATCTGCAAAGATTCCGAAATGCAGACTGTTTCTATCCTTTTGTTCATTGCGTGCAATACGGCTATCACATCTGTAAGATAATATTCCCCTTTTCTGTTTGTTGGCGCAACTGTGTCAAGTGCATCAAACAGTGCTTTTGCATTGAAGCAGTAAATGCCAGAATTTACCTCATTAATCTCCCTCTCCTCTTCTATTGCATCTACTTCCTCGATTATGCGTATTACCTTTCCTTCTTTATTCCTACAAATCCTGCCGTAACCCTGAGGATTATCAACTTTAGCGGTCAATATCGTACAATCAGCCCTATACTCATAATGACACTCAAGCAGGTTTCTGATAGTTTTAGCTTTAATAAGCGGCGCATCACCAGGAAGTACTACTATATTTCCTGAAAAGCCTCCAAGATAAACTCCGGCTGTTTTCACTGCATGACCAGTACCGAGTTGCTCATGTTGGTCTATCCACTTAAGATTATTAAAACCTTTAAACGCATCTATAACCCTTTCACCTTGATACCCAACAACAACTAAAATGCGGGAAATACCTGCGCCTCTGACTGCCGTTATAACCCATTCCAGAAGTGGTTTCCCGAAGATTTCATGTAGCACCTTTGGCTTATCAGACTTCATACGTGTGCCCTTGCCAGCAGCCAGCACGATTGCCAGAGTTTCTTTCGTCATATAATCTTCTTAAAATCAGATGGCTACCCGGGGAGGACTCGAACCTACAATGAGAGAACCAAAATCTCTTGTGTTACCATTACACTACCGGGTAAACAAAAAAGATTACAGATTACAA
>JACQHT010000105.1 GCA_016198835.1 Planctomycetota bacterium
CTATTAGCCACCACCCGCTTCTTTTCACCTTTTTTAACTTCCCTACCTCAAACAGGAATTTAAGCAAGTTTTCCATTGATGAAATATTTCCTTTCTTGCCAATTATGTAACGTTAAGTTTTAATGACGTATATTGTTATTATAACCCATCGAAAGGATTGTTAAAGAAAAAAATTATGCACTGCTGTACTTTACATTATGCCCAATCCCTCCCTTTCTGACAGGAGTAATTTACCCCGCTCAACGGTTACCCCAGTAAAAGGGTCATTGGTAATCAGGATATTACCATCCAAATCAGCATAATCTACTAATGGGGTCAGGTGTGCAGCGGCTGTTATAGAGATAGAACTCTCTATCATGCAGCCAAGCATTATCTTAAGTTTATGCGCCCGTGCAATATTTATCATCCGGAGGGCTTCTCTGATACCGCCGCATTTCATAAGCTTGATATTTATTCCATCCACTGCGCCTGCTAATGATATTATATCCTTGCTTGTCTTTACGTCCTCATCAACTATAATAGGTAAATCAACATTATCCCTCACCTTCTTTAGTCCGTCAATATTACCGGGCGGTATAGGCTGTTCCACAAACTCGACGCCAAAATCTTTCATGGCATTTATCTTCTTTATTGCCTCCTTTACAGTCCAGCCTGCGTTAGCGTCTATTCTTATAGTAGTCCGCCTCATGCGGATTTTGCGCCCGATTGCTTCCAGGAGCTTTAAATCGTTTTTTACGCCGAGTTTTATCTTCAGGATAGGAAAATCCTTTGCCTCCTCAATCTTTTTGCACATCATGTCTATGCTATCCAGTCCAATGGTAAATGATGTTACCTTAGATCCGCCTGAGGCGGATGGATTTAAGCCTAAGAATTTGTAAAGAGGGATGTTTAGTTTCTTTGCAACAAGGTCATGCAGGGCAATATCCACTGATGCCCGTGCAGAGGCATCGGCAGGAAACCTGCTTTGAAGCCCGTTTGTAATATCCTCAATATGAAAAGGGTCATTAATAAGGAATTTAGACATCCTGCGCAAGGCTGCCCTAACGCTTTTCACGTACTCGCCATAATACTTTACAGGCGCCGCCTCTCCAATGCCATAAATGCCATCCTCGTCTTCAAGAATCACGAGGATATTATTCTGGATGGTTTTAGTCTCTCTCGAAATTCGGAATGGGTACTTAAGTTTTAGGTTGAGGGATTTGATGATAAGGTTCATGTGACCCGTCGCTCGTGACCCGTTGCTCGTAACCCGTGACCCGAGCGACGAGCGACAAGCGACGAGATTGGTTCTAATAGCTTAGCAGGCCCAAACATGATAGGGTCAGTTGTGGGCAGGTTAGTTTCCTCCTCAGTCTCATCTACCGCTTTTCTTGCCTCACGATTTGAAATGCCATAACAGTTAAGGGAAATGCCAAGAACTTTGCAGGGATGCACTGGTTTTGAAATATTTTCGTACATATTTATCATCTCCAAAAGAGGAGGAATAGGGAAATTGTACCGTCGTATAGCATTACGGCCAGGCTGATGGCATAGGATTAATCCGTCTGGCACAGACCCATGAAGTAAGCCAAGCGTAACGCCTGAATATGCAGGATGATTTAAAGAGCCTTGTCCCTCTATAAGCAGTAGGTCATAATGTGCCCTTTCGAGCACCAGTTGCTCTGCGGCACCTGCGATAAAATCGGCAATCACACGGTCAACGGCTATGCCGCTTCCTTCAATCATTATCCCTGTCTGTCCTGTAGCAACAAAGCAAGCATTAATCCCTTGCTCCTTTGCAAGGCAGGTAATTTCTATGGACGTAACCATCTTGCCGATATTACAATCCGTTCCAACAGTAAGGATTTTAGTTGCAAAGACATCCTTAGCCTTTCCTGTTCCTATTGGAAGGTCTTCTGGCGGTTTTCTTACGTCTGAGATGGTAACCTTCTTTTCTGAAGCAAGCTTTGCAAACTCTGGGTCCTCTCCGAGATAGGTATGAAGGCCGCTTATTATATCTAACCCGTGACTTATGGCATCCAAAATATACCTGCGCCACTCCAGAGGCAAAGCTCCTCCAGGAGGCGCAATCCCAATGAGCAGGACTGTAGGCTTGAACTTTAATGCCTCATTAACAGAACCTACGATTGGAATGCCCTTGCCAACTCCGATGAATTCCTCGAGTTTCTTGCCTGCACAGGTGCTATCGAGTACAGCAACCACCTCTTCACTACGGTAGCGTATTACGCTGGTTGCCGTCTTTGAATCAAAGACGCCGAGATGTCCCTCGGTTAATATAATCATCCTGCGCATATTAATTAGTGCTTACCTTTGAACCCGCCTACAGGGGATTCTATAGAATAAAGTGACTCTGTGCGTATCATTGCTCAGCACAGTTTTCAGTATACTTTTTATATTCCTCTGCTGTCATCAAAGAATTTAACTGCTTTAAATTCGCAATACGTACCTTAATTAACCAGCCCTCCCCATAAGGGTCGTTACTCAGGATGTCGAGGTCCTCAAGCAGTCGTTTGTTGTCCTTAATTACTGTGCCTTCCACAGGGCACGTCAGGTCAGAAATTGCATTAATGGATTCAACCTCTCCAAACGTGATACCGGCAAGCAATTCATCACCAACCTGCGGAAGGTCAAGATAGATAAGCGTGCCGAGTCTCTTAAGCATGTATTGGGTAATGCCAATAGTCGCTATGCGGCCCTTCAATTTAACCCATACATGGGTTTTTGTATATTTTAGTTTATCTGGATAATATGTGCGCATCGTATTGCTTTGAGAAGTCAGAAGTCAAAAGTAAAAAGTCAGAAGTTTTGAGTTAGAAGTTCGGAGTTTTTTTGTCTCAACTCTGAACTCACAACTCCGAACTTTTGACTCTGCCTTTAGGCGCGCTTGCTTTTTGCTCTTTTATCACAACAACAATAGGCTGTCAAGATAAAAAGTAGCCGATGTGTTAGTAATATAAAAAGTAGCCGAAAAAGGTAGGGGCACGTTGCAACGTGCCCCTATTGTAAGGTTCAGCGTTTTGCTAAAATTTTTTGCCCTTGACACTTTTGCAATATGAAGATAACATTAGCTGGAAACCCTGAACTTGTTTCAGGGTTGCCAGCTTACAAGCTAATAAGGGAGAAAGAATGAAAGTAAACGTTAAATTTGGAACAGCGGAAAAGGAAACATCTGAGATAACGCTTCTGGGTATATTTGAGGGGGCAGAAAAACTTACGAGTATTGTTGCTTCTTTTGATACGGCACTGGGCGGAATAATAAGTGATATTCTGAAGCGTCGTGACTTTAAGGGGAAGCAAAATGAGACTTTGGTATTTCCAACGTACGGAAAGATTCCCACAAGACGTGTTATGCTTGTTGGACTGGGTAAAAGGGAGTTAAAAGCACGTTCTGGGGACGTGCTTTTAACGAACCCTGCCCTTTTCTTAGATAAGATTCGGCAGGCATCTGGCGTTTCTGCCAAACGTGTACAGGATATGGGTCTTAAAAGCCTTATCAGCACATTACATGAATTTGACTCCTATAATAGAGACGTCTCGGTGCAATCTTGCGCAGAAGCGGTTGTTACTGGAAGTATCCTTGGCGCTTACCAATTCACAAAATATAAAACCTCCGAACCTGAAGAAATAAAAAAGGTTGAAAACCTCACGCTGATTGTGTCAAAAAAAGCCCTGCTGCCTCAAGTCCAATCTGGAGCACGGAGTGCAGAGATTATTTCAGAAGCAGTCTGCTTTGTTAGAGACCTTGGGAATATGCCGGCTTGTGATACAACGCCTACCTTCCTGGCAAATACCGCCAAACAGATAGCGAAGGAGTCTAAACTACGATGCGAAATACTTTCCAAGCCACAGATGAAAAGTTTGGGCATGGGTGGGCTGCTTGGCACATCCCAGGGCAGTACCCAGCCGCCAAAATTTATTATCATAGAATATAATGCAAGAGATGGTCGAGGGGGAAAAGCTAATCCAATTGTATTGGTAGGAAAGGGGATAACGTTTGATTCTGGCGGCATATCCATCAAGCCAGCAAAGGATATGGAAAAGATGAAATACGATATGGCTGGCGCTGCCGCCGTACTCGGAACAATAAAGGCAATAGCCGTCCTTAAAATTCCATTAGATGTAGTTGGTCTCATCCCCTGTACCGAGAACCTGCCGAGTGGGGGCGCCTTAAAACCCGGAGATGTGTTAAGGTCAATTACAGGCAAGACCATCGAGATTATATCTACCGATGCAGAAGGGCGTGTTATCCTGGCAGATGCATTGGGATACGCAAAAAGATACAAACCTCAGTGTGTAATAGATATGGCTACGTTAACGGGAGCATGCGTTGTTGCCCTCGGCACAGTAGCCACCGGGATGTTTGGCAATAATGAAGAGCTTAAGGAACGTGTTAAAAAGGCTGGTGAGGCATCGTTTGAAAGGGTCTGGGAACTTCCACTATGGGAAGAATATGATGAGCAGATAAAGAGCGATATAGCGGACATTAAAAATGTTGGAGGTTCATGGGGAGGCGCAATCACAGGGGCTTGTTTCCTGAAAAAATTTGTAGAGGATTTTCCCTGGGTTCATCTCGACATAGCAGGTACTGCGATGGCAGAAAAGGATAGCCCTTATACACCCAAAGGTGGCACAGGAGTAGGCGTCAGACTTATGGTGCAGTTGCTCAGGGATTGGACACCATTGCCAACGAGGAAATAATAACAAGTCCCTTACCGAATTGGTACGGGAATTGTTTATTATTTGTACTACAAATCTAAGTACTTTATAACACATCAGAAATTTTTTATTTGACAGCAAAAGTGTATTTTGCTAAATTATGCGATATTGGCATTATTAAAAAGGCAAGTAATGGCTTGCCAATAGCGTGGGGGGGGCAGAGTTCGTTTTTCATTAGTGGGACGGAGGGGAAAAGGAGTGCCTTACACGCATGTCGAGAAGACTTATGCGAGTGTGTGGATTAGGTGCCAAAAGAGGCTGTATAATGGACGGGGTGCCTTACGTTTAGGACGGACACTAAGTTTTCTATTCCTATTAATATACAAACCACCACTGCACCTGATACCAACATTTAAGGGACTAACTGTACCCTGCGTGATAATTTCTTCGAATAATCTAACCAGCATTCGTCCACGAGACCCTCCCTTTTGCTTCGACCCCTTGCCTGTTTCCCGAAAAGTGTCTCTTTGAACAACTGAAGCGGTTTTAAATAATAAAATGAGTTAATCTATTTTGTGACAATTTGTCTATTTATTTTAGTTAGGAGGAGTGTATGACGATGAGAAACGGTATTTTTAGCTTGACGGGAGTACTTTCGTTGATTCTGGGTGCAAATTTAGCAATGGCAGGTGGTACAATTACTGGAACGGTCAATTGCAAGGGCATTAAAAACCCGAGGGATACGATTGTGTATATCGAGAAATTAGATGGCAACTTCGCTCCCCAGGAAACGCATGCGGTTATGGACCAACAAAACTTAGTATTTATTCCTCATGTCTTGCCAATAGTAGTGGGCACCAGTGTAGACTTCCCAAATAGTGACACAGTACGTCATAACGTATTTTCCCCAGCAGGCTCTGCGAAGGTTTTTAACTTAGGCACTTACGATGTGGGTGTGATAAAAACTGTAGTCTTCGACTCTATTGGAGAAGCACCATTGCTTTGTAATGTGCATGCAGAAATGTCAAGCTTTGTTGTTACTCTACAAAATCCATACTTCGCTATCACGGACAAGGCTGGCGCCTTTACAATCAAAGATGCGCCACCGGGAAAGTACACATTGACAACCTGGCATGAGAGGCTGAAATCTGCCAGTCAAGGGATTGAAGTAAAGGATGGTGACACCGTTACGGTGGATTTTAAGTTGAAAGAGAGAAGGTAAGAAAAATACCTTTATTGTGGTTATCCACTCCTAAAACATTTCCAACAAACGGTTTTCGCAACCGATAGAATTTAGCTCGTTCTTAATAAGGCTGATTATATGGTATTATTGTCTTGCCTGAGAACGGCAAGTCACGAGCAAAGGCTATTGTAGCATATCATAAGGAAAATGGATTTTCTGGACATTAAGCGTAATTGCCAAGTTGTCAAAGGCATATATTATTCCGTTGTTGGTGCAATAAAGGCTTATCTTACAATTGCTGGATGAATGGTTCGAAAATGAGGATTAAGGAAGTTTTCCTTGTAACTTTCCCACGTCATGCCGACATGGCATGGCGAAATCCACATTCGGCAGGTGAGGGTAAATGGCAAATAATAAGAAGATATTTGGTGGTATTGGAAGAAAAATACTGATATGTTTCCTGATTATAGCCATAACACCTGCTGCCGTGCTTACCTTTATCAGCTATTGGAACAGTAAGAAATTAATAGAGAAACAGCTTTCCCTACTCCTTGATGATACGGTCGAGATGGTGAGCAAAGAAATTGATAGTTTCATGAGGTCAAAGAAGTCAATGGTAGCTGCTTTTAGCGCAGACGGCTTAATCAGGGAGGGTCTTGCGGAAATAAATTCCGGAGCATCTGATAAGGAAGAAATCGTCGAACACATCAACAAGCATTTATCTATAAACAAGGTCCCATTAGATTCCGATATTATTGAGGCTTTTGTCATTGATTTGCATGGGAGAGTCGTTGCCTCTTCTAATGAAGCACGACTGGACATGGATGCTTCGGATGAGGATTACTTCGTTGAGGGATGGAGACATGGGATTTATGTTAGTGATTTGCACTATGATGAACATGCCAATATAAATGAGCCCATAATATATATGTCCAGGGTGATAACAAATCTAAAAGAAGCCGTTCCTACAGGAATGATAGTAATTACCGTAAGAGGAAGTGCCCTTTCCAGGGCCACCACAATTTGGAACGGTGCAAAAGGTGAAAATGTCCATAGGATTCGCGACATGGGTCGTACAGGGGAAGTATTTATTGTCAATGAAGATGGTTTGATGATTACAGAATCGAGATTTATCGAAAATGTTGTTCTTAAACAGGTTCTCGATACAGACCCGGTAAGAAGGGCATTTTCCATTGGTGAAGGCATGTCTGGAATTTACCCGGATTATAGAGGGGTTGAAGTACACGGTACCTCAATATTGCTGCATGATATGGGGTGGCTTGTTATAGCGAAAAAGGATGTATCAGAGATATTTGAGCCTATTAATGGTTTAAGGAACATTAGCATAAGTTTGACGACAGGGGTTGCACTGATAATTGTCATTATTGTATTCTTTGTTACACGTGGTCTAACCAACCCCATTCATAAACTCGTTGCGGCGACGGAAAAGGTGGCACAAGGTGATCTGAATGCTCACATAACAACCGCACACAAGGATGAGATTGGACTTCTATCCAACTCCTTTAACACTATGGTACAAAATTTGAAAAAATCAAGGGGCGAACTCCGTGCGCTCTTTGACGATGGTGTAGATGCCATGTTCGTCCTCAGCGCTGGTGAGAATATCGCAGATGTAAACAAGAGCGCTTGCGACCTGTTGGGGCGGGAAAGAAATGACATTATAGGAACCAACATTTCTAAGTTGATTGGTCATGATGGGGCAACGGATTCGGAGGAATATCCGTTAACTGAGGCAAGACAACTGGTAACTGAGGTAATAAATAAAACGTGGACTTTAAAGACGGGTGAAAAATATCCAGTCATTGATGTTTCATTGACTACAAAGGATAGAGAAGAGGCTTTATGCGAATTAGAACTCAAGCGGACAGATTACGGCGTCTTCGCAGTATTTCATGATATTACTGAGAAAAAACACCTTGAACAAGATATTATCAATGAAAAGCAGCGGTTGGATAATATCGTAACCCAGATAGGCGCTGGGATTTCATTGGTGGATAGGGATATGAAGGTTGTATGGATGAATGAGATGCAATTCAGATGGTTTGGGGACCCTAATGATATCCTCGGAAGAAAGTGTTATAGTGCATATTGGAAAAAGAAGGAGGTTTGTCAAGGATGCCCTGCTAAGGAAACATTCGAGACTGGCACCATTAACAAGGCTTTACATACGTATACAACCCCCGATGGCAAACAAAAATGGTACAATATTATAAGTTCACCGTTAAAGGACCGTAAAGGGCGGATAACGCACGTGATGAATTTGGTTGAGGATATTACGGAAGAAAAACAGGCTGAAGAGGAGTTTAAGAGACTGCACAAATCGGTTATACAGGCAAATATTTGTTTGGAACAGTCCTATAAGGAACTTAAGTTAAAACAGGAGCAATTGATTCGGTCAGAAAAGTTGGCTTCTATGGGTCAATTAGCTGCAAGCGTTGCACATGAAATTAAAAACCCGCTTAGTTCTATTAGCCTGAATATCGAGCTTCTTTTTGACGAACTTAAAAGCTATGATGACGTGACTAAAAAAGAGGCTACAAAAATCCTTGAAACTATAACCAAAGAAGTTGATAGGCTGACTGAGGTAAGTGAGGCATATCTAAAATTTGCCAGACTTCCCAATCTGTCCCGTAAGGCGAGGTCTATAAATGATATACTATTAGAACTTGTTGGGTTTTTAAGAGAAGAAATATCAAGGGAGAACATAATCCTTACCGAGTATTATGAAAAGGATTTACCCATTGTTGACATAGACGAAAACCAGATGAAACAAGCATTCTTGAATATTTTTAAGAATGCTTTCGAGGCCATGCCGAATGGAGGCAAGTTGTCTGTATCCACAAGACGAGGGCATAATGGCCACGTAGAGGTTCGTATTTCAGATACGGGAATGGGGATAAGCAAAGAAGATTTTGAGAAGATTTTTGACCCATTCTATACAACAAAGAACATGGGAACGGGATTGGGTCTCACCGTTTCCCAGCAGATAATTCGTGAACACGGTGGAGAAATTTACTGCCAGAGCGTTCCAAGGGGGGGGACAACCTTTACAATTCAGTTACCAAAAGGCTGAGGAGATGTAAGACGGAAGACGGGAGACGAAAAATCGTCTCACTTCTTCCTTCTCACGTCTTCCGCCTTTTTTGGGAGTTGATTTATGTTAAAGTCTTTAAAGGATTCAACAATCTTAGTGGTTGATGATGAAGAGAGTATCAGGGATGTTCTGGTAAAGATACTTACCAAGGAAGGATATAACACCCTATCTGCAGCAGAAGGTAAGGCAGCGCTTAATATCTTACGAGAGAAGGATGTAAACCTCATCCTTACCGACTTAAAGATGCCCGCCATGGATGGGTTAGAACTGCTTACTGCATGTAAGATGATTAAGCCGACTGTGGAAATTATACTGATTACCGCTTACGCTACCGTAGAAAAGGCTGTAGAAGCAATAAAAGAAGGCGCATACGATTTTATAGTAAAACCCTTTAAGCGAAAAGTGCTAATTGACCTTATTAGCCAAGCTCTTGAAAAGCAAACCCTGAACTTCCAAAACGAACTTGAGCAGGCGAAGTTGTTAGAAGAATTCCAGAAGGAGGGCGATGTTGTCGGCAACAGCGAGGCTATCAGAAAGATAATTAGTCTGGCTAAACAGGTAGCTCACAGCCAGGCAAATATTTTAATACAGGGTGAAAGCGGAGTTGGTAAGGAAGTAATTGCTTCGCTTATTCACAACCTGAGCCCCAGGAAAAACAAGCCATTTGTTAAGGTCTGTTGTGCTGCTTTGCCAGAAACTCTACTTGAGTCAGAATTATTTGGATATGAAGCAGGGGCATTTACAGGCGCTATTACCCAAAAGCAAGGACGTTTTGAACTGGCTAATGAAGGTACACTTTTTCTGGACGAAATAGCAGAAATAAACCCTCTTTTGCAGGTAAAGTTGTTGCGCATCCTCCAGAAAGGAGAATTTGAGCGCTTGGGTGGGACTAAGACAATCCAATGCAATGTCAGGATCTTAGCTGCTACCAACGCTAACTTAGCAAAGAAAGTAGAGGAAAAACAATTCAGAGAAGACCTTTTTTATCGCCTGAACGTAATATCCTTCACTATCCCTCCCTTAAGGGATAGAAAGGAGGACATTCCCCTTCTGGTCAGTCATTTCATAGAACACTACTCGAAGAAAAACAATAAAGAAATTAGAGGCATCTCAAGGGATGCGATGGAATTCTTGATGAATTATTCCTGGCCAGGAAATGTCAGGGAATTAGAGAATGCAATTGAACGGGCAGTGGTCTTGACAAGGGACAACTCTATTTCGCTTAAGGACCTCCCGGAGACAATTCATAAGGAAAAAATGGATGAAGACAAATTAACAATACCACTTGGCGCAACCCTTAAGGAGATTGAAAAGAAGGTTATTACGGAAACCCTGAGAAGGACAAGAGGCGATAAAGAGCTAACAGCTAAACTGCTTGGCATTGCCACCAGTACAATCTACCGCAAAAAAATTGGTTCTGAATAGTCCTGCCCCATAGTTGAAATTAGATACCCACCCTAAAATTTCTCCTCAAACACCAGGTCCATGTTGTGCTAACGCTGGGAAATGGTTACCCCCTCAGCCCTTTGTACATCTCAAGAGCACAAAAGTTTTACGCTTAAAATGCAGCGTTCACGTGTCGGTATATAGTAGTTCAATTGGATTTTAGCAAAATGCAAATAGATAAATGCGTAATTAACGTAGTTTTTTGTAAAATGCAAATCAACAAACATCAAATCTACACACTACTTGGCATTTTGATTGAAACCAAGCCCGATAGAGGCTCAGAATCACCGGATTATTTTCCTCGCGTTCGCACTTCACTATGTCTATAAGTATTTTGTAAATAAGAAATTACACATATTTTCCCTTAAATTGGTAGAAGCATGGCATAGATTTTGAGGTGCCTCTATCCTTACAGAATTCATTTTTTATCTTTGGGGGGGATTGAGGGGAAGGGAAATAGTGTATTTCACGCATGTCGAGGAGATTTATGCGAGTTACCAAAAGAGGCTGTATAATGGACGGGAAGCCTTGCGTTCGGGATGGACGGTAAGCGGTCTCTTCATTTTAATATACAAATTAATATACAAATCGCCACTGCACTCAATACAAACATTAAAGGGATTAACTGTATCCTGCGTAATAGGTCCTTTCAATAGTCTAAACAGCATTCGTCCACGAGACCCTCCCTTTCGTTTTGAATTCTCACCTTTGCTCTTCCTTTAAAGGTTTCTTTGTATGTCTTTAAATCTTTTTAAATAATGTCGGTGGTTTGTCTTTTTAATTTAGTTTAGGAGGATGTTATGTATAGCATAATTACAAGAAAAAGAGGTATTTTTAGCTTGACGGGAGTACTTTC
>JACQHT010000077.1 GCA_016198835.1 Planctomycetota bacterium
AACTTATCTGATAGTACACAGTTACATCAAATAGATGGCATTATCTTTAAAAAAGATGGACGCATAGTCAGGACTAAGGACCGAAAGCTGATAGAGGACCTCGATACGATACCATTCCCTGACAGGGAGTCCATAAATATACAAGATTATATGAATGCGTGGAAGGGAAGGCACGGGGTTTCCTCCATCCAGATTCTTACTGCACGAGGCTGTCCCTATACCTGCACATGGTGTTCAAAAGAAGTTTTTGGCAGTATTTACAGGAAGAGAAAGATTGAGAAGGTTATCGAGGAGATGCAGTTGATAAAGGAAAAATATAATCCAGACCAACTCTGGATTGCCGATGACATCTTGACCTTAAAAAGGGATTGGATACTTGAATTCAGTTCAAAGGTCAAAGAGAAGAACATCGCGATTCCTTTTGAATGTCTCGCAAGGGTTGATTTAGTAGACGAAGAGGTACTGGCAGCCTTGAAGTCTATAAAATGCTTCAGGATTTGGTACGGCAGTGAATCCGGTTCACAGAGGGTTCTCGACAGCATGAAGAAAAATTTCACGGTTGAAGATATTTTTCGAGCTGGAAGGCTGACAAAGGAAGCTGGTATAGAGATTGGATTTTTCATTATGATTGGCTATCCAGGAGAAGAAGTAAGAGACATCGAAAAGACCATAGATATGTTAAAGAGGTTAGAACCTGACTATTGCGGTAGTGCGGTTGCCTTTCCGATTAAGGGGACGGAATTCTACAAGTCTGTCGAAAGTAAAATTATTACGCAGTTAGAATGGAAACAAAGGAACGAAAACAGGCTTGCGTTTAAGGGGAGGTATCCTAACATATTTTATTGGTTTGCTATAAGGCTGATAAACAACATCCTTCCATGGCAAAATCTCCTGAAAGATAAGAGGAAAAACATAACAAAGTTTGTTACAACATTCATAAAGATACTGATTTGTAAAACAGGTATGTTTATTACTGGACACCAGTTTAGTAAATAGGCAATAAGTAGTTTTATTAGTTGGATTGGTTGAAACTAATAAAACTAATTGAACAATAAAACAAATTAAACGTTCTTGATTATGGATTCATCAAGATTACTCGAACCAATTCTATATGGTGACATGTTTGACCATCCCCTCACAATAGAAGAGGTATGGCAATTTGCGCCTGTTAAATGCACCTTGGACGAGGTAAAAACCGTATTTGAAACAGACAGTTTGTTAAAAGAAAAAATAGTTGAGAAAGACGGTTTTTACTGCTTTAAAGGAAGAGACCATATTATTAATATCAGGAAGATGCGTCTTCAACGTTCAGAGATTCTATGGAAGAAGGCACGATTTGTAGCCAGTCTCATCCAATATGTACCTTTCGTTAGAGCCGTTGCCATTACAGGTTCGTTAGCAATGAACAACTCAAGAGCTAAGGGCGACATAGATTTTTTTGTATTTACTGAAGAAAAAAGATTATGGATGGTTTTCGCAGTTCTTGGTACGCTTGGAAGATTAACCAAGGGCAGAATGTTTTGTCCTAATTATTATCTTTCTATTGGTCATTATCCTCTCAGAAGGAGAGATTTTTTTACTGCCAGAGAGATTGCCCAAGCCAAGCCGTTAATAGGGTTTTCTTATTACAAAGATTTTCTCAAACTTAACGGGTGGGTTACTGACTATCTGCCAAACTTTAACTGTAATTTGAACTGGGGAATAGAAATTCTCCAACACCGTTTACCGAAAACCCTAAAAAGGGTTCTCGAAAGGTTATTAACGGGAGCCGTAGGAGACAAACTGGAAAAAATCTTCAAGACTATTCTAAAATCCCGATTGCATGTTCATCATGAAATCTTTAATTCTGAACTTGACCAGGAAACCTTTACAAATGCCATAAATGAAGTGGAATTGAGGTTTCATGGCCATGGACACAGGGAGAGTATTCTTTTGGAATTTCAAAAAAGGTTAAAAAGTATCTATGCAAACATTCAGCCTGAGTGAGGACGTTGAAGAGCACCTCCAATCTACCAGAAAAGGGTTTGATGGCATATCCAGCGCCTATGACGAAGACTTCGGAAGTAACGAGATAGGCATCTGGATGCGTAACATAGTGTGGGAAAGACTATTATCTTATTTCCCTCCCGGCAGTGTCGTACTTGACGCAGGCTGTGGGTCAGGGATTGATACGATTTTTTTAGCACAAAATGGGATTTCTGTTGTAGCCATAGACATCTCTACGGGCATGATTGAAGTTACAAGCAAGAAGGTGGAAAGATTCCGCCTGAATAATCTTGTTAAGACAAGGGTTATGAAATGGGAAGGTATTAATACATTGTTATATGAGTTTGGCGAGGAGAGTTTTGACGGCATTCTCTCCAACTTTGGCTCATTAAATTGCGTCAAAGATTTAAAACCTGTTGCTAAATGCTGTGCCAGATTATTAAAGCCTAATGGCATTATGCTGGCAAATGTAATGAATAGATTTTGCTTGTGGGAAACTGTCTATTACACACTTAAAGGGAGATTCAGGGAGGCGCTGAGAAGAAGCAGAAAGAACGGACTCCCGGTAAAACTTGCATCACGTGATGTCGCTACGTATTATCACTTTCCAGCGGAATTTATAGGTTTTTTCAATAAAGGGTTTAAGGTAAAACACGTTCTGGGACTCGGAATCTTCTTGCCACCTCCTTATTTGAAAGAAATTTACAACCGTTATAAAGCGGTGTTTTCCTGGATAAAAATTGCCGAAAGGCTTTCGGAAGACAAATTCCCTTTCTATAATATGGCTGACCATGTTTTGCTTGAATTGGAGAGGATTTGAGGCAATCTAAAATGTTAATGGGGAATTAAATCTTTTTGTAAATAGGTATTTTTATGTGGAAAGGAATGTAAAATGAAAGTTATTAATAGAAAACCTTTAACTGAAATGGTTCTGTCAATTGTCTTGGGACTTACCTGCTGCAGCATTGTGGCTTGGGGTAATAGTGAAGAAAAGAGATTAAAGGTTGAAGACACAACCTCTCCCGTTATTTCTAACGTTAAGTTATTTGACATAACAGAAACAAGCGCAAAAATAAGCTGGGAGACTGACGAACCTGCCAGGGGTGAAATAGTTTGGGACGTCATAGATAAAGTGTCTAAGGATTCGAAATATATTATATCTGAAGAATTCACTACAACCCACAGTTTTAAAATCACCGGGTTATTACCATCAACACTGTATTACTACTGGACGGCAAGTGTAGATGCAAATAAAAATTGGAAAGTCTCCGAACCATCCACTTTTAAAACGCCGGCAAAATAGACTCACCCTGCACTTCTTCCAAAAGGACAGGTTTGTGCAACAAAATGTCTTTACTTCGCCAACTTACAAATTTAAAGTTCTTACTAAATCTTGCAACTCACAAGAGCTTTACGCTGCCCCTTGTTATTTTTCATCCAACGGGGCGCTGTAACTCTCGATGTTTGACGTGCAGTATATGGGAAAAGGCTGAGGGTGATGGAGAACTTAAACTCGAAGAGATAAATAGGCTTACCGAATCATTAAGAAGGCTTGGAACGAAAGAGGCAATATTCTCTGGCGGAGAGCCCCTGTTACACCCAGAAATCTTTAAAATTTGCGAACTTTTTCGTCGTAAAGGGATAAAGCTGGCTTTGTTAACTAACGGGCTTCTCCTTGAGAAGTTTGCTGAACAGGTTAGCGCATGTTTCCCAGAGGTATTTGTGTCCTTTGACGGAAGCAATGACCGTGTACTCAAAAAGATACGCGGGGTTAACACCTTAGAGAAGATTGCAGCAGGAATTAATAAGCTGAAAAACAACGCTTGCAACATAGACATCATTGGAAGGAGCGTTATTCAGAAAAAGAACTATGCCGACCTACCTGACATAGTTAAAAAGGCAAAGGAGATTGGATTTGACCATATATCCTTCCTTCCTGCAGACGTTACTTCGTCAGCTTTTGGAAGAAATGGGCAAAGACAAAATCTGGCAAAGGAAGAAATCTTATTAGATAAGAACGACCTGGATATTTTCAAAAACATCTTGAATGACTTCGTTAAATCAAATCCTCAAGATTTTCAATCCAGATTTATAATAGAGAGCCCTGAAAAATTACTCAGGCTGCATCAATACTATGCCGCCATGATTGGAATGTATGAATTTCCTACAGTACGCTGTAATGCACCATGGATATCTCTGGTAATAGAGGCAGATGGGGCAGTAAAACCGTGTTTTTTTCTCCCTCAAATAGGGAATATAAAAGATAGCCCTATTGAACAGATTGCAAATTCAGTGGCATTGAAAAGGCTTAGAAGAAATTTAAGGAAGTCTGGGAACCCTGTGTGCAAAAGGTGCGTTTGTTCCTTAAGGTGGAGAATGAGGGATATATTATGGATGTGACGGTTGCACAAGCCGTACAATCTCTGGGCGTAAAAATAAAAGAAAGGGTTGTCGTTTTTGACCTGTCATGGGTCTTTCTTTTCGGATTATTAGTACGCCTTTGGTTAATAATCTCATATCCAGCCATGTACGGTGGGGACCCTATCGTACGTCTGGTTCATACAGATAAGATAATTATTGGTTATAATCTGCCTTTACTCCAATTCCTCATCTTTCTGACATCCAAAATATCATCTCACCCATTCATGCTACGCTTCCTTATGGTCCTTATAGGGTCAGTGGCAGGTTGCGGTCTTTATTTATTGGTGACGAAACTGTTTGATAAAAACGTTGCAAGACTGGCGGCGCTTCTGTTCATCGTTAACCCCTTTATTCTTGTAAATTCAATAGTGCCATATCAAGAAATACTTATGCTCGCTTCTCTCTTTCTTGGTGGATATTTTTTAATAAGGGGCAGGAGTAGTTCAGACCGATATATCTCCTCTTTCTTTATTAGCATGGCGTGTTTAACGCGCTACGAAGGTTGGATGGCTGCATTATTTATTGTAGCCATTACTTTTTTACATGGATTAACCAGAACCAACTGGAGTATTAATCTTAAGAAGACTATTTATACGACCATCTTTTTTTGCTGGGTTCCTATACTGTGGTTGCTATGGAACAGGGGGCTGAATCCCGAAGGTACATTTGTACTTGACAATGAATTTACATTTGCACGCCTTCTCAGAATACCTTATATCGTAGCAAAAACCATTTATGTAAGTACCCCTGCGGTTGCATTTCTTGGTTTTATTGGTCTTGTAATCATACTGCTTAGCGAAAAGAGACGGGATAAACGATTATTAGCCATTGCAGGTTTCTTCATGCTATTTTTAACGATACTTACCATCTGGGGACATGACTACCCCCCGGGTTCAAACCTCGTTACTGAACGAGAGGTGCATGTGCCCCTGTGTCTATTTCTTATATGCGCTGCTTTTGGAATGGATAAGATTTTTAGATGGGTTTACAATCTAACTGTAGAGTATACCCAGCATATCTGTAGAGACGCAACATATTGCGTCTCTACCAAGGGCATCATAACTGTACTTATGCTATTAATCATTATTTCATTTCCACTAAAGATGGCTTATGATGAGGTTTATGCTCGGAGTTCTGAGCCGGGTCCTAAGGTCAGTTACCTTGCTTCCCAAGTTATTGACAAAATAATGAATAAAAATGAAAAGGTTCTTATACTGGCAAAGGAATGGCAAAAGTCCATTATAGACTCTGCACTTCAAAGGCGATTTGGTAAAGACAGCCCCAATGCAATGAACAAAGCGCTTAAAATGGCAGAGGAGCTTACCCTTCCTCCAGACTACCAGCTTCTCGTTGCATCCTCAAGGTACGGGAAAAACGAGCTCATATCAACCCACCGCTATCGTAACCTGAGTGAAACCGATATGGCAAGGTTTCTCAACAAAGAAGGATTTAAATATCTGATTGTTTTCTCCGATTTTATGCCAGAGAGTCCGGGTGAAGAGTTCATCCTTAAAACCTACGATGGCAAGAAGGAAATCCTTGCAAAGGTTGGAGATGATGTTAAATTTGCCTCAATCTATCGAATTCAGAGTTCAGAGTTCAAAGTTCTCAGCTCGGAGTAGGCGCAAACCACTATGAAAGCAAAGGTCATCTTATATAATCCGAAAACTCCGACTTATACATTTCCCCTTGGACTTATGGCAATTGCCTCCTCTCTTGACCAGAATAAATACGATATTGAAATAGTAGATGGACGCATTAGCGATGATTGCATCTCAAAGGTGGCTAAGGCATTTGATAACTTACTATGCTTCGGTATCACCGTATGGACAGGTGAGCCTATAAGATGGGCTTTAGATTTTTCAAGAGAGGCTAAAAGACTTCAACCTGACATCCCTATTGTTTGGGGTGGCTGGCATCCTTCCATCTTACCAGAGCAATGTCTCAAGGATTCATCTGTGGATATTGTGGTAAAAGGACAAGGTGAGGTTACATTTTCAGAACTCCTTAAATGCCTTGAAGAAAAGAGACCGCTTCACAATTGCCCTGGTATAGCCTTCAAGGAAAACGGCAGGATTATAAATAACCCCGACAGGCCTTTCGCTGATATAAGCAAGTTTCCACCCCTTGATTACAGTTTTATAGACCCGGAGAAATATTTTACAAAGAAAGGCAAACGCCAGCTTGATTACTATTCTTCGCAGGGCTGTCCTTATCGCTGTAGATTTTGTGCAGACCCTATGGTGTTTGACAGTAAGTGGTCAAGCCTTAATGCAGAAAGGGTAGTAGAGGAAATTTCGGCGTTGGTATCAAAGTATCGTTCGGAGGAAATCTGTTTTAACGATGACAATTTCTTTGCAAACCCCAAACGCGTAGAAGAAATTTGTGATGGGATTATTTCATCTGGACTAAATATAAGCTGGCTTGGTACAATCAGGGCAGATATTTTAAGAAGATTGCCAGACGAGCTACTGGCAAAGATAAAATCCAGCGGGTGCAGAAAGATGGTCATAGGGGCGGAATCAGGCTCTCAAAAAATTCTAAATTGGATAGACAAAAAGTATGCAAAGGATGACGTTTTAATAAGCGCACAAAGATGCAAGAGATTTGGCTTTGACACGGCTTTTAGTTTTATGTCTGGATTTCCGCATGAAACACTGGAAGACCTTTATGCCACGGTCAAACTTATAAAAAACGTTAAAGAACTTAATGGAAATGGTGAGATTAGTATATACTTTTATACAGTTTATCCAGGTTCTGAAATAACAGATTACCTTGTAAGCCACGGCGCAAAATTACCGGAGGCTGTTGAAGAATGGATAGACTTTCATCCTCAGAATCCAACCCTGCCGTGGATAGATAACAATCTCAGGACACAGGTCGAACGGCTAAATTTTTACCTTGATTACGGGTACAAAAAGCCAAAATACATTGTAGAAAAACTGTTATTACTTTTTTACATAACTGCAAGATGGCGATGTAAGCATGATTTATATTCGTTTCCATTAGAGATGCATCTGGTAAATGGTTTAAAAATGTTGTACAACAGATTTAATCGTAATGGTGGAATTGCAGGCGAATTTATTAAACAATTTTCACAGTAGTTAATGAGGAGAAGCGCAAAAATGAAGAAAAAGGTCGTACTTTTTTATCCTCGGCATCTAACAATAGATATAGTGCCTCCTCTTGCCCTTTTAGCTGTTGCAGCCTCTCTCATTAAGGAAGGTTACGAAATAAAAATAATAGATGCTAATATTGACGAGAATTTTGAGCAATTGGTACTTACAGAGGTGGAGGATGCGATTTTTCTTGGAATAAGCATTGTAACCGGTCCTATGGTGTTAGACACCATGAGTGTGGGCAGAAAGGTAAAAGAAATCTACCCCAGGATTCCCATAGTTCTTGGTGGCTGGCATCCGAGTCTCTTTCCTGAAACAATAAATGAGGATTTTGTGGACGTAGTTGTAAAGGGTCAGGGTGAGGCGACGGTAATGGAGTTAGTGAGGGCGTTTGAGACAGGAGGCAGTCTCGAAAATATTAAGGGCATTTCCTTCAAGAAAAATGGAAAGGCAGTCCATAACCAGAGAAGGGATTACATAGACGTTAACCAGTTACCTCCGAAACCTTACGAAATAACAGACCCGGAACGTTATTTTGCAAAGAGTGGAACAAGATGGGTTCGCTACTATACAAGTTGCGGATGCCCATACAATTGCACTTATTGCTGCAACCATGCCGTCTATGGTGGTAAATGGAATGGTCTGAAACCAGAAAGGGTGGTAGAGGAAGTCTCTAATCTTGTTAAGAGGTTTCGCATTGATTGTATAGGTTTTACCGATGATAATTTCTTCGCAAGTGAAAAAAGGATTCATGACATAGCTAACGGTTTCATAAAGAATGGAACGCAGTTTAAATGGTATGCCTTTGGAAGAGGGGATAGGATTGCCAAATACAAGGAAGAAACATTAAAACGCATGGTTGAAAGTGGCTGCTATCAAATACTCTTTGGTGCAGAATCCGGCTCTAAAAAAGTTCTCGCCCTTATGAACAAGAATGAGAATAACGAGGACATCTTAATTAGTGCAGAAAGGTGTAGAAAATGGGGCATTACAAGCGGTTTCTGTTTTATATTTGGTTATCCGGGCGAGACGGAGGAAGATATTTATGATACTTTAAATTTGATTGAGCAGATTAAGGCTTGCAATCCTGATGCTACCATTTATCCAGGCATCTTTACCCCCTATCCAGGTTCTCCGGCATGGGAACATGCGGTCAAGTATGGAATCGAAGCGCCGAAGACATTTAACGGATGGGCAAAGTTTGACCCTGTGCGTGCGTCCTTGGCCCTTCCATGGCTTTCTCCAACAGAAATGAAAAAACTTGTAAGAATAAAAAGATATGTTGCAATCGGTTTTTCGAGTTCTTTTGACAAGGAATTGAAAAAAGGGAAAGGGACTTTAAGCATTAAAAATTTGTTCGTTTTATTAGCTCAACAAAGGATTAAAGAGAGGTTCTTCTATTTTCCGTTTGAGTTATGGATAAGAAAATTATTCTCCATTAAAGGAGAGATTTTTAATTGGCTCAAAGGTTTTGCGTCACATAGTAGGTTTACTCGAATTAACAGGGTTGTAGGTAAATTTGCTAAGCAATCTTTGTAATTATTTTTAGAGGAAAGCCGTATAATGAAGAAAAAGGTCGTACTATTCTATCCCAGGTATCCAGCGCCAGAGGTAGCACCTCCTCTTGCCCTTCTGGCGATCTCAGCTCCTCTCGTTAAGGAAGGTTATGAAGTAAAAATAGTAGATGCCAATGTTGATGATAATTTTCAACAATTAATACTTAAAGAGGTGGGAGATGCAATTTTTCTCGGGATAAGCCTTGTAACTGGTCCCATGGTATTAGACACCATGAGTGTCGGCAGAAAGGTAAAAGAAATCTATCCCAGGATTCCCATAGTTCTTGGCGGCTGGCATCCGAGCCTTTTCCCTGAAACAATAAATGAGGATTTTGTGGACATAGTTGTAAAAGGTCAGGGCGAGGCTACTGTAATGGAGTTGGTGAAAGCGCTTGAGACAGGAAGTAGTATAGAACATATCAAAGGTATTTCCTTCAAAAAGGACGGAAAGGTTATCCATAATCCGAGAAGGGAGTACATAGACGTTAACCAGTTGCCGCCAAAACCCTACGAAATAACAGACCCTGAACGTTATTTTGCAAAAAGTGGCACAAGATGGGTTCTTTACTATACAAGCTGTGGATGCCCTTACAATTGCACCTATTGCTGCAACCATGCCGTCTATGGCGGTAAATGGAATGGCTTGAAACC
>JACQHT010000078.1 GCA_016198835.1 Planctomycetota bacterium
AGCAGGCTTCTTGTAATAGCAAGACGCCCACAGGCGTCACAAACATATTTAAAACTAACGACTTTGGGGGCGCATACATGCCTCGGGTCAGAGGTCATCGTGCCACAGAAACTGCACACAACAACCTTCTTTGCTGGAATGGGGGTACAGAGGTGACCTTTTGTCGTGGTTACCCTGCCACACGTTTTACAGGTATAAATTGCCACATCGGTTTTCTTTGCCATGTTACATGTCCTTTCCTATTTTATAAGATTTATCACAATACATCGCTACTACTTTTCTAAAAGACTGCTCAATTTGGTAGCGATTTCTTCTTCATCTGCAAGGATACCTTCTAACAAGAGTCGGGTAGTTGAATCATTCGAAGCCAACTTAATCCATTCTTTATAAGATGCGATTGCGCGTTTTTCCAAATCAAGATTTACCTTAATCATTTCTGTCAGCTTTCCAGGAATCTTCAATGGGTCTGTTTTTGTCTCGGGTTTACCTCCGAGGGCGACTATCCTTTCAGCCAATGCGTAAGCGTGCTTCATTTCTGTGATGCTAAATTCCTTCAGAAGGTCGGCTACTGGAGGGCTTTCGAGACCTTTTGCCAAATAATGATGCTGCAAATATTGTAAGATTGACGTAAGTTCTTCCTTTCTTGCTGCGTTTAATGCGTCAATAATTTTATTCTTACTCATTCTTCTCTCCTTTTTCTCTAATTGTTTTTGTTAAAAGCAAGTCCAGACGCCTTTCTTTTAACCCTGATATTTTACAATCATGACCGGACAAGGGGCGTCACGCATTACCTTTTCAGCGATGCTGCCTAACATGACATGACTGAGACCTGTCCTGCCATGCGTCCCCATAACAATAAGGTCTATATCTTTATCCTTCGCCACCCTTACAATCTCATCAAACGGAACGCCGAGGCAAACTAAGGCTTCGTACTTAATTTCCTCTCTAATTTCCTCAGGTACGCTTTTCTCTAATTTGTTCTTTAATTCAGTAAGCCCTTTTTCGTCAATCGTTGTAAGTTCAGAAACGCCTTCTGTCTCTTCGTGCGTTCGGCTGTCAAGCACGTGCATAAGGTACAGCTTGGCTTTGTCCTTTAGAGCGAATGCAATGGCATATTTCAGGGCTGACTCAGAATGTTTAGAGTGGTCTATCGGGCAAAGAATATTTCGTAAAGTTATCATCAAGCTTCACCTTCCTCTGAACTTAATAGTATATTTTCTGACCATGTGATTTGGATGGTAAGACAATTTTGCTCTTCTTAATCCCTTTTCCCCGAGGTCTTGCTCTCTGTTAATATATTTATAGTTTGACCATTCTGCTTCGCAGAATTGCTGATTTATAAACGGATAAAAGCCCTCATATTCTGGATTTGCCTTTTCTGCATGAATAACGGCAGTGTCAGAGTTTAATTTTTCTCCAAGTGTAAACGCTTCGATATTATCATTAATCAGAACTGCGCCTCCTTTTACGTCAAGATACTCAAAATTATTCAGCGCCTCAAAAATTGCCTTTTCTTCGGCAAGAAGGTTTGGATACAGTTCACACTGTTTTATGTTACACCATTTTGCCTCAAAGTCAAGACACTCCTTTGCAAGTTCTTTTGTTAGCGGTGTGTATTTGTAGGAAACACCTTCTTTGAATTTTCTTATGAAATTCCGCTTGCCATCATACTTTCTGCCTTTTAATCCAATTAAATCACTACTTAAGTATACATAGTCGCAGTTATCCCTGTCAAGCTCGTAATGAAAGTTAGGGTCATCAATAACATGTTGAATTATAAACTCCTCTGGCACCCGACGCATCATTTCTACGTATCCACTTTCCTCAAAGTAGGAAAATAAAACACGGAGACAATGCTTTAGCGTTTCTCTCTTTCCA
This sequence comes from Planctomycetota bacterium, assembly GCA_016198835.1. Classification (GTDB taxonomy): domain Bacteria; phylum Planctomycetota; class Brocadiia; order Brocadiales; family Subterrananammoxibiaceae; genus Subterrananammoxibius; species Subterrananammoxibius californiae. The sequence continues at coordinate 1,879 of JACQHT010000078.1, forward strand.
ATCGGTGGAAAGAAAAAGGGGGAACCATCCGCCGGATTCGCCTTAAGGCAAAGACAGTCTTTTAGCAAACATATTTTAAAACGGTACTTATTTTGCCATATAAATAGATTTGTAAACGTGTACTCAGAAATAATTGGTGGATATGCATGAAAGTATGAGGTAATCAATTCTTTGTCATCTAATCGAATATCCCTGAAATTTGGAAAGAGTGGTATGTGCATTAAAAACGCCTTGATGTCTTCAAGCCTGTGCTAATTGGGATAATACAATGAGCTACAAATAGGGTATTAGATGTAGCATGGCAATACCTTGCAATCATTTTAAAAATCTTTCTATCTCTAATAAAAATCTATTCCAAATATCCGGAATGTTATTACCTAAATCCTCCAATTGGGCTTCATCAAGCATGAACCCATAAGCATGAACGAAAAAATGTCTAAAAGTTAGGTACTCATAAAGTTCGTCAGTAAGCCCTTCTGAAATAATTTCATGCGATCCCGAGAAGTTCAGTAAATCTTTATGCCATGTATCAGATTTGGGTATCTCAACATTTTTTGTTTTTAGAATCTGTTTCAGGATGTTTTCGATACCGTTATAAATATTATGAAGAAATGTTCCGACCGCGGCTAATTCAATAACGGATTTCTTCTTCCTTGCCATAGCTTTTTTAAGATTGCTTAATGCTATCTCGACATTCTCTCTTTCCGCAATGATTTGCTTATATAGACTATCCATAAATTTTTACGCCGGTCTCTTCCACAAGGTCATTAAATAGGGATTTCTTGGACAGGTCTATAAGGTCAACAGGTTTTGATAAGTGCTTAAATAGTTCTGCGTAAAATTTGAAGAATAACTTAGCTTCGATTCCTTTCACACCAATATCTATATCAGTAGCTTCTTTATCTTCTCTTATTGATGACCCAAATAAAATAATGGAAGAAACATTGTATTTTTTAGCACACTGTAAAATTATAACTTTTTCTTTTTTAGTTATCATTTCCATCACCTATTTTATCCCACCCATCTTTAAAAGCTATATAATCCTTTGGTCGAAGCCAATAGCTTTTCCTGCCATCCTTTACCCCTTCATGAATGTTAGATTTTATTTCATCAATTTTGGCAATAAAAATTTCTGGTTCTTCATCAAAAACTTTTCTATATATCACCATATACTCGGCAACTAAGCTATTTAGGTTATTACCTAAAGGAACAGGGTCTTTCTTACCTAAAGCCTTAACTTGTAAGGTGTGTGTTCGTTTGGCTGATTGGCTATAAATAACAACATCAACACCTTTTGCATTTCTTGAAGTCGGTAACACATTCCAACCGCGCTTCGATAATTCGTAGCATACATCGTAAAGGCCTACGTTACCCACTACTTGATTAGACGACTTATTTTTCTTTACTAACGTTCTATTCTGCATTTTTTCACTTCCTCATGAGGAATTCCCTTACCTTCATCCAACTCTTTCAGCCCGGCATCTACCTGAAGCCTAAAATATAACTCTGCCATAATATCCTCGACCGAAACGTCCTCAGGAAGATTCTGAATCATTTGAATAACTTGTTCCTTAACGCCTTTCATCTACACACCTCCTAATCAATAATTTGGCAAGTTGTAGGGGCACGTTGCAACGTGCCCCTACAGACTCCTCGGTTCTGTCATATATGCCGGTGATAGGATTTCGTTCAGCCTCGTTTCTGTGAGTAATCCTTTCTCCAATACAATATCTCTAATAGACCTTCCTGTTCTCAGGGATTCTTTAGCAACCTCTGCCGCCTTTGCATAGCCAATGTACGGATTTAGAGCCGTTGCTATTCCCATGGTATTCATTGCAAAAAACTCACATCTTTCAACATTTGCAGTTATACCATTAACGCACCTATCAGTAAAGACCTTTAGTGCATTTTTGAGGATTTCGATGGATTCAAGCAGTTTATACTGCGTCACTGGCATCATTACATTTAATTCCAATTGACCCGCCTGGGCTGCCATCGTAATGGTGAGGTCATTGCCAATCACAGCGAAGCAGACCATCGCTAACATCTCCGCCATTACAGGATTCACCTTGCCGGGCATAATGGATGAGCCTGGTTGAAGAGGGGGGAGGTTTATTTCGGCAAGCCCTGTCCTGGGACCGGAGGACAAAAGGCGCAGGTCATTGGAGATTCGGATAAGTTCAACCGCAAGACTTTTTAGCGCCCCGGACACCTCTATAAAACATGCATTACTCTGCATGGCTTCAAAGCGGTTCGCTGCCTTCCTTAAATCCAGGCCTGTAATCTTACGTAAAGCCTTAACCATCTCATCGGCATACTCGGGATAGGTATTAAGTCCTGTCCCCGCGGCGCTTCCGCCGATACCCAATTCCTTCAACGATTCGCAAGCCCTTTTTATCCTTTCTGTTGATTTGGAAATGGCTTCAGCATATCCCGAAAACTCTTGACCGAACCTTATGGGAACGGCGTCCTGCAAGTGGGTTCTGCCTGACTTTATGATTCCGTCGAACTCCTCAGCCTTTTTATGAAAGGCATTTGCAAGCTCGTCAAGGGCTGGAAACAGTTCTTTAAGAAGCAGAAGCGCGGC
>JACQHT010000079.1 GCA_016198835.1 Planctomycetota bacterium
CAATTTGAGAACGTAATACAGGGAGTTTTACAACATCACGAGAGGATTGATGGAATGGGTTATCCAAATGGCCTAAAAAATGGGGGTATTCATATTCTTGGAAAGATATTAGCTTTAGCAGATGCATACGACGCTATGACATCGGAAAGACCATACCGAAAAGGTCTCGGCTGGGATAAGACAATAGCTGAGATTAAAAGGTGCGCTGGCACTCAATTTGACCCAACGGTAGTTGATGCATTTTTGAGCACTATGGAGAAAGGCTTACCCGCTTGAAAAAGAGTAAACCAAAAATTCTGTTCTGAGCGAATAATCTCGTTACAAGGTTCTTCTCCACTTGAGGCTGATTAGAACATGGATTTTTCTTGCTAACTTTTTCCCCAAAAAAATTTGCGCAACAATTCTTTACTTCATTCCTCATACTGCCTCCTATTAATAAAGTAAGTGTAGGAAAAACGTAGGGATAACTCTGGAAAATACAGGGTACCCTGTGCTATAATAATTCACCTTTACGGAATTGTAGGTATCTTACCCCAAGGAGTTACGCTTATGAAAAAAACAATCCATCAAAAATGGCTTGAGCGTGTAAACTATGATATAGATACTGCTGAAGCCATGTACACAACAGGACGATATATTTATACTGTTTTTATGTGCCAACAAGCCCTTGAGAAATGTTTTAAGGCGTTTATGGCATTTAAAAAGATGGATGTAACCCCTGTACATAATCTCAGACGTCTTGCCGAAATGACAGGTATCATTGGTGAGATGGGCAAGGAGGAACTAAAAAAGATTGATTTCCTCTCACAGTATTATCTCAATGCCAGATATAAGGAGGATATAGAAGAACTATCATCACAAATTTCTGCGGATGTTGCTAAAGAGTTCATGAATTTCTCAAGGGAGAAGATTAAATGGCTTACACTCAAGATGAGGCAATAGAGTTAGCAAAATCTTTTCTAAAGCAAACCTCTAAAAGGCACTTGATACGCTTTGCCTACTTATTCGGCTCATATGCCAGGGGAACACAAAAGGAATATAGCGATATAGATATAGCTGTGATAATCCGCAAAACTAATCAAACAAAAAATTATTATGAAGAGACCTTTGAGATTTTCCACGAAGCACAGGAGTATAACTCCTTACTTGAAATCCTATGCTTCAGGGAGGATGAGTTTGAAAGTAACGGGGGGATGATAGTTGCCCAAATCAAAAAAGAAGGGATAAAAATTGAGTTGAACTGATACTGACTTGCAAACGCTTTTTCAAACGGCTATTTTGTCATCTCCTTCAAATCCTCCCAATCTGCATCGCAGCGTATTTTGCTGAATTCAACGCTTACTGGAAACTTATACTTGGAAAGCTTTCGGCGGGAATATCCGAGGGATGATGGGGTCTGTTTATGAAGGATGAGCTGGGCTATGCGAGCGCCGGGATAAAGTACAATTGGCGTCTCCCCGCTATTCAAAAGCTCTAATGTCAGCACACCGGAGTAACCGGGGTCAATGGCAATTGCAGTGGCAATTGTCAGCCCGAGCCTGCCCCACGATGACCTGCCGATAATATATGCCGAGAAACAATTGGGAAGGTGAATAAACTCTAAGGTGCACCCTAAAACAAACTGCCCCGGATGAAGGATAAATGGCTCACCATATCGTTTATAAATCTTCTTCTGATACTCCTCTACCTCAGCCACCTTATACCTGCCGTACCTATTAGGGTCAAGCACGGGGTACTCGGTCTTCATTGGCACAATAAATTCATTTCCAAGCCTGAGGTCAACCGAGAGGTTGCCTAATTGCTGTGCAGGTTTAAGAAGCGGTGTTATAAATAACCTGTTTGATAAATCACTTCCTTCCTTGTACATATAATTTAAGATTTCCAGGGCTGGACCCGGACGTTCATGCCCCTCGTTCCCACGCTCAGCGTGGGAACGAGAGAGTTTCTCGCAAATCTCGTTAACCTCCAGTGCCTTTAATAAATGACGGTTAAGTATGTCAAAAATCTGCGCCTTCTCGTCTTCTGTTTCTACAGAAAAATTCTTGTACACATCCGTAAGCTTCGTTAGATAAACTATCCATCCTGCATTCATAATAGAGATTATATTGGCAGGTTTTGAACTCCTTCCTTCCACGTCGAATAATTCTATAGGCGGGATGAGATTCCCCATCAGCTTTACCAGTTCAGGAACCTCATATAATAACTTTCGGGGGTCGTAAGCAAAGCCTTTTGTACTTTCTTTGACCATGTTGTATATTTCCCTCCCTATTCCATCGCCTTCTATTGATAAACAACGTTCCAATGATTCTTGAATAGGGGTCTTTTGTTTCTTCCGAAGCGCTCTAACATTTGTCTCTATCCCGTTAATCCTTATTTTTACAGCATCGCCAAGATTTTTAGTAAAGCCCAAATCTTCTATTACTCGCAATAAGTTACCAATTCTAAAAGCTCCGGATGGGTTATCACAGTTATACCCTTCCAGCGTCCCTTGTGTTGTAAGAAACTCTACTAAGGCAAATAAATATGATGGACCCAATGCCATCATTGCAAAAATGTCCGAGACTATCACCTCCGTCCAGTTCTTTAGTACGCTGAGAAGCTTGCCCATTGCCTCGTATTGAAGTTCAAGAGACCCTTGAACCATTAAACCCTTAAACTCTTGAACCCTTGCCGGGTCTATCAACTCGATAGCCTTTGAGGAAATCCCGCTAACCCTGTTAAAGAGCTGCCCAATCTCGTGTCCTTGAACGGCGTGCATGAACGCGCTGTTCCTGTGTGATGCAGGATAACTCAGCACAATAAACCACTTATGAAAAGGCTTCGAAACCTCACCCCCCCCTTTATCCCCCCCTTGCGAAGGGGGGGAGTTGAGGGGGGGGTGGAAAGGTTCCGCAGGAATAAAGCGCTCATTAAAAAATTTTTCACTGATAAGCTTCAACTTGCCAGAAAGCTCACACATATCATACGAGAACTGCCACTGTGATTTTAATACAACCTCAAAATCCGATTCAAAGTGTTCAATCAACCTTGTAAACAATGATAAGATACCGTAGGGATTATCCTGAACCTCTGCCCTATCAATATGCTCAAGCAAATTATGGAGGAGTGGGAACAATTTAAGTGGGAGTGAAATGAAAGTTTCTGCATCGTTATCGTTCAAAAAGCCTCTTACAGCACATTCCACCCTCGCTTCAACATCTTTTACGATTTTTCCATTAATACTGCGTAAGACCTCTATAAAATTCTTAGGACCGGGGGAAGGAAAATCCTTGAGAAGGAATTGTCTCAACTCTTCATCAAAGGAATCTGACTCCCGTCTTGCTATTTGAAGTATACTATCCATTTGAACCATTCTGGGTTGATTTTCAACGAACATAAAGCTTAAAGCCCGCCATTTTTTGGGTGGGTTCGTTGTCTACCTTAATAACTGACTACTTTTTGCTGATGCAAAGTGCATTAAGTGCGAGAAAAACACCCGTGCATCTTCAACGTCATCAGCGCTTACATTATTATTTTCTAATCCGTCCAAGGCGGATTCAATTGTACTTTCTATTGTCTTTAAGAAGATGCCGATGTCTCTGCCCTCTAAAAGGTCTCCCCTCCTTGAACGTACAGTTTCGAGCACAATGGTATATGCCTTGAATAATTCGAGCGATGACAAACTCAAACGGGCTTGTTTAAATACCTCTTCGGCTGTGTTTGCCTTCTTTATAAAAGTAAGGGATTCCTCCAGCGCCTTTTTTGATTCGATGGTCAACGGCTCTTTTTTCTTTTGAAATGCCCCAAACGCCGTAAGCGCCCTTCCAGCCATAAAGGCAATACTCAATGTATTTACAGCTTGCTCAAAGATTTGTTCGTTCATCTTGGAAGATTAAATGAAATCTGAGGACTTAAAGAGCAATGGAATGCCATTACTTGCCGCAGAAGCATCCAGAACCTCGCCGATAAACAGGACGTGGTCTCCTGCAACGTGAGTAGATACAACCTTGCAATCCAGATAAGAATATACATCCTTTAAGATGGGCGAGCCGGTCTTTTTTGTGTCATAAAAAATACCTTTAAACTTATCGGTATTTCTGCCCGAAGAGGAACCGAAGTGTTTTCCAATACCAACTTGTTCCTTTGTTAAAACATTTACAGCAAAGATACCACTTTCATTTATTAATTGGTATGAAAAATTCTTCTTGGCTATAGAGACCATAATAAGTGGTGGATTGTAGGAGACCTGAGATAGCCACGCCACCGTTAACCCATTTACCCTGTCCTTTGTCTTTGTGGTCACAACTGCAACTGGACTGGGAATAGTCGCATCAAATATCCGTCCCTCAGCCATATTCTAAACTCCTCCTTTCTTGTTGGGATACACTTACCAAAAATGTTAAATTGTTTTTGGTGATATATTCTATCACAAGTGTAACCCTCTCCTCTCCTGCCCCACACTGGGGCATGGTTAAAGAGGGGGCTTGACTTTTCCTGCCGATACTTTAATATCTATATCATGCGCATACTTGGGATAGATACAGGAACGCAAATAGCCGGCTATGGCATTGTTGATACTCTC
>JACQHT010000082.1 GCA_016198835.1 Planctomycetota bacterium
GATTTATTTATTGACACAAAAAGTGATTTGAGTAAAATGGTTCCATGCCAAGAATCCCGCGGGTTGTATTACCTAATTATCCCCACCATGTCATTCAAAGAGGGCATAATAGGCAGATGGTTTTTGCAACTGATGAAGATTACCTTTACTACCTTAAGAACCTTAATGAATGGAAGAAGATTTTGGGGTGTAAGGTTTATGCTTATTGTCTTATGACAAACCATGTTCACCTGATAGTAGATCCTGGCGATAAGATAGAAAATTTAGCATTACTTATGAAGCGAGTTTCAGGACGACAAACCCGCTATGTTAATAAGTTAGAAGGACGAAGAGGGACATTATGGGAGGGTCGCTACAAATCCAGTCCCATCAAGTATAATGAATACCTTCTGGCATGTTGTCGCTATGTGGAGCTAAACCCTATAAGGGCTGGCATAGTAGACATTCCTGAAAATTACAAATGGTCGAGTTACAAATACAAGGTAGGTATAGAAAAACTTGACTGGTTAGACCTTGACATATGTTACAAGGGTTTTGGGATGAGCGATAAACAGTGTGAGGAAAGATATGAGGAGTTTGTAAAGGAATCAATTCCGAAGGGTGAATGGGAGTTAATAAGACAAGCTGTGCAGAGATGTCAATTAACTGGAAGTAACCAATTTATTGAGGAGGTCGCTAAAAAGATTGGGAGACGTGTCGAATTCCGAGGGCAAGGTAGACCAAAAGGAAATGAGCAAAAATAAATCTGTCCCCTTTTCCCTCTTTCCCTTAAGGGAGAGAATGGTTATTCTAATTCTTCCACCTCGGACTTAGGAGTGCGCATCATCAGGTCGTTGACGGCTTGAAGTGGGGATTTGTCTTCAAACAGGGTCTTGTAAACCTCACTGGTGATAGGCATCTCGACCTTGTATTTATCTGCAAGGGCGCATACAGATTTGGTTGTTAAAACCCCTTCAGCAACCTGTTCCATTTCAGAAAGAATCTCTTTTAATTTCCTTCCTTTCCCAATTTGTTCGCCTACAAAGCGGTTTCTGCCATAAGGGCTCACACATGTGGTAATCAAGTCACCGAGTCCAGTGAGTCCGGAGAATGTGCTTTTCTTTGCCCCCATTGCGATGCCGAGTCGAGTTATCTCTGCCAGCCCCCGCGTTATGAGCGCTGCCTTTGAGTTGTCGCCGAAGCCCAGTCCATCACATATTCCTGCCGCAATGGCAATAACGTTTTTTAGCGCTGCGCCTAACTCTACCCCTATTGTATCGGGGTTGGTATAGACCCTGAATCTATTGGTTATGAAAATATTCTGAACTTGTTTTGCGAGGGATAAATCTTGTGATGAAGCGACAACAGTGGTGGGTAATTTACGTGCTACTTCTTCTGCATGGCTGGGACCAAAGAGTAGCGCAATAGGCTGTTCTCCTAATACATCCCTTATTATCTGGCTGCCGCACATGAGGGTTTCATTTTCAATACCCTTGGCAACGCAGACAATAGGAATGCCGGGCGTATAATGCTTCTTCAGGTTTTTAATGACCGAGCGGAGGAAAGGCGTTGGCACTGCGGCAACAATATACTCAGCCCCGTTAAGAGCTGTGGGTATGTCTGAGGTTATTGTTAGACTGTTGGGAATGGTAATATCAGGAAGGTACTTGGTATTTTCTCTGTGTTTGGAGAGATACTCTGCATATTGAGGGAAAGCGCCCCATAGGGCAACATGATGCCCTTTTTCATGCAATGTAATGGCAAGTGCAGTTCCCCATCCGCCGTCTCCGAGGATAAGGATTCTTTTCATAAATTAAGTTAACAGCTATCAGCTATGAGCTATCAGCTAACAGCTACTGTCTCAAGTTCGTACAAGGGGAATGCGGCGCACAGTTCGCCGACTTCTTTTCTAACAGTTTTCTTAACAGTTTCGTCTTCTGGAGATGATAACACCTGGTCAATCCATTGTGAAATTTGCGCCATCTCGGGTTCCTTCATTCCTCTTGTGGTTACGGAAGGTGTACCGATTCTAATCCCGCTTGGGTCATTGGGGCTTCTTGTGTCAAAAGGTATAACATTTCTATTTAAAACGATTCCAACCTCTTCCAAAAGTCCTTGAGCCATCTTGCCAGTTATACCCTTGTTGCTTAAATCTACAAGCAAAAGATGGTTATCTGTCCCACCAGAAACAATTATATAGCCTTTATTCTTCATTTCTTGTGCAATGGTTCTTGCATTTGTAATCGTTTGTTCCTGACAAGCCTTGAATTCTTCTGTCATTGCCTCCTTGAATGACACGGCCTTAGCGGCGATGATGTGCATTAGCGGACCACCCTGTGTGCCAGGGAAGACGTACTGATCAATCTTTTTACCATACTGGGCTTTGCAGAGAATTAGTCCTCCTCGTGGGCCACGGAGAGTTTTGTGTGTTGATGTTGTTACAAAATCGGCGTGAGGAATAGGATCTGGATGAACGTCTGCGGCAACGAGCCCGGCAATATGTGCCATATCAACCATGAACAGTGCGCCTGCCTCGTCTGCAATTTCTTTAAATTTTGCAAAATCAATTTGTCTCGGATAAGCACTTGCGCCTGCAATAATCATGTCGGGGCAATGCTGGAGCGCTATATTTTTTACCTCATCGTAATCAATTTGCCCTGTTTCTTTATTAACACCGTAATGCACGACATCGTACAACTGGCCAGAAAAGTTTTTCTTAAAACCGTGTGTTAAGTGTCCCCCGTGCGATAGGTCCATGGTGAGTATTTTGTGGCCAGGACTGAGGGCTGCAAAGAGAACGGCCATATTTGCCTGCGAACCAGAGTGAGGCTGAACGTTTGCATACTCGGCGTGGAATAATTCTTTCGCTCGTTCTATAGCCAGTTTTTCAGCGGTATCTACATAGGAGCAACCTGCATACCAGCGTTTGTCAGGGTAACCTTCTGCATACTTATTTGTCATTATTGAGCCCTGTGCTTGTAATACCGCCTGGCTGCAATAGTTTTCTGAGGCTATCAACTGGATAGTTGAGCGTTGTCTTTCAGTTTCTTCTTTTATAGCTTGCCATATTTCGGGGTCTGTTTGTTTTAGTATCTCTAATGACATTAAATTTTTCCATCCTATCAAAAAGTAAGGCGGGCTGTGCCCACCAATCTTTTGCTCAAAGACACGTTGCCTTTTTGCTTACTTTCCCATCTTCCATTTAAGATAGGTTTCCATAAAATCCTCTATTTCACCATCTAAGACTGCCTGGGCGTTACCTGTTTCTTTGCCTGTACGCAGGTCTTTAACAAGGGTATAAGGCTGCAGGACATAAGACCTTATTTGGTTTCCCCACGCTATTTCGCCCTTTTCATCATAGGCAGCGGCAAGTTCTTTTTCACGTTCCTTTTCCCTCAATTGGTGCAGTTTTGCCTTTAACATCCTCATTGCCAATTTTCTGTTTTGGTGTTGAGACCGTTCGCTCTGGCATTGAACTACTATGCCGGTAGGTATATGCGTCAGCCTGACTGCCGAGGATGTCTTGTTAACATGCTGTCCTCCCGCGCCACTTGCCCTGTAGGTATCAACTCGCAGCTCCTCGTCTTTTATTTCAATTTCAGCGGCGTCATCAACCTCCGGAGTCACGTCCACTGCAGCAAAGGACGTATGCCGTCTATGATTAGCGTCAAATGGGGATATGCGAACGAGCCGATGCACGCCAATCTCCGATTTAAGGTAACCATAAGCCCATTCGCCCTTGATATTGGTTGTAACCCGCTTTATGCCTGCTTCCTCACCTGGCAGAACTTCTAACAATTCATAGCTATAGCCGTTCTTCTCAGCCCAGCGGCAGTACATCCGTAACAACATCGAAGCCCAATCACAAGACTCTGTTCCACCTGCCCCTGCATGAATGCTCAGGTATGCGTTACGACTATCATCCGGTCCAGAAAGCATTGTGCGAAGCTCAAACCTTTCCAGCTTTCTGGTAAACTGTTTGAGTTCAGAAACTATTTCTTCCTCAAACTCCTCATCGTGTTCTTTTTCAATGAGCTCGGTCAATTCCATAATGTCATTAAATGATTCCTGCAGCTCCTTTAAAGGCGTGGTAACTTCTTTGAGGGTCTTTAACTTCTTGACCGTTTCTTGGGCCTTCTCTTTATTTTCCCAGAAGGTGGCGTTTGCCATCTCCCTCTCAAGGTTAATAAGTTCTTTTTCCTTAGCCTCTAAGTCAAAGAGAGCCTCGAAGGTGATATAGACGGTTTCTGAGTGGCTTTAGTTCTTTATCAAGTTCGTTAATCATAATTTTACTCCATTAATAACCAGCGGTAGTTGTGATTCTACCACATTATTTGTAATTTTGTAACCAATCCAGATAATTTTTTATTTCAACTGGACTTCTTTCATTAAGAAATTTAGTTATCCTCCTTATTAATTCTTTTAAGGGAAGGTAATCCGTCACCACTATTCCGTTGTGTGACAGCCCCTTTTTGTAATATTCTCTTTGCAAGCCAATAAAGTGCTTGATGTTTCTTGTTAAAATTACACGGTCATGTTTTGTTGCGTAATCTAATTGTTCTTTATCTGTTTTACCTCTCATATTAATTTCATGAGCACTAATTACATCATAACCTCTGCTTCTTAAGGCAACTGCTAAACGGTCTGTGAGGTCTTCATCAATGTAAATCTTTATTTTCTCCAACCCTCATCCTTGGTTTTCTCCATCCAATACGCTTCTTTGTTCTCCTCTATAATTTTATCAATCTTCTTCTTGTGGTCATAATAGTAAGAAAGGGTATCATAAACCTGTGCATGGGTAATGTGGGGATACATAGCTACAATGTCATCTACTGAATTGCCCGACCGCTCTAATTCTACAATAAGGCTGACTGTAATCCGTGTCCCAGCAATTACAGGCTCCCCCCCACAAACCCCTTTCTTTTTCTCAATGTATGGGTGCTTTGGTTTTTTCTCTTTTTTTACTACAAGCGACATCTTTTACCTCTCACCTTGTTGAGAAAGGCAGTTCTCTCAATTTCGCAAGTTATTATAGTCTATGCACGTATAAAAGTCAACTTACTTTTTACCAATTTCTGAACCTGTTCTGCCTGTGCGTGGCACTTAGACAGGCGAGAACAGGTTTCTGAGGCTTGCCCAGTAATAATTTGCCAGCCTGTATGCCTTCGCACAGGCAGGGTGGATTGGGAATGGAATTGGATACGCCTTCTGTCTTTGCAATCAAATTAGTATGGGGCTTGCTTTTAACGAAATCTGCTGATAGAATAGCCCGTGTAGGGACGGGGTAATTCTAACCCTATCTATTTTATGAGGGATAAAGATATGAATTTTGATTTAACAGAAGAACAAAAAATGATAAAGGAGCTTGCAAGGAAATTTGCAGACGAGGAAGTTGCTCCGGGAGCAAGGGAAAACGACCTTTATGCACGCTTTCCAATGGACCTCCCGAAGAAGATGGCTGCCTTAGGGTTACTTGGTGGTCCTATTCCTGAAAAATATGGTGGTGCAGGACTTGATTACATCTGTCATGCCATAATAACTGAAGAAATAGGAAGGGCATGCTCATCAATAAGGACTTTTACTTCGGCTCAAGTATCCTTAGTCGAAATCAGCATACTTAAGTGGGGTACGGAGGAACAAAGATTAAAATATTTACCTCCTTTGTGCAAGGCTGATATTATCGGTTGTTTCGGACTAACAGAACCAAATGCAGGTAGCGATGCGGGTAGTTTATCTACTACTGCTGTCTTCCAGAAGGATGCATGGGTGCTTAATGGTACCAAGACATGGATTTCTAACGGCGGAATAGCTGATATTGCGCTTGTCATTGCACGGACGGGAAAGGAGAAGCACGAGGGTTTGACTGCCTTCCTGGTTAGCAAAGATGCCGCAGGCTTTTCTACAAAAAATATAGAGAATAAGCTTGGCTTACGATCATCTAATACAGCGGAACTGATATTTGATAATTGCAAGATACCCAGGGATGCCATCCTCGGCGGGTTGGGGGATGGCTTCAAAATTGCCATGAGCGCACTGGATAATGGAAGATTCAGTGTGGCTGCTGGATGTGTGGGCATTGGGCAGGCTTGCATTGATGCCTGTATAAAATATGCAAAGGAAAGGATACAATTCGGTAAGCCTATTGGCAATTTCCAGCTTGTTCAGGATATGATTGCTAAGATGGTGGTTGATACAGAGGCTGCAAGGATGCTTGTTTATAAGGCGGCTTACGTAAAAAATAAAGGGCTAAAAAGCACACTTGAGACGTCTATCGCAAAATACTTTGCCTCTGAGATGGCAATGAGGGCGGCTACTGATGCAGTTCAGATACACGGGGGTTACGGCTACTCAAATGAGCTTCCCGTTGAAAGATATTTCAGGGATGCGAAGTGTGCAACGATATACGAGGGTACTTCACAGATACAAAAGCTAATAATTGGACGCGAGGTACTCGGACTTAAGGCATTCGAGTAATGCAGGGGTGGGATGCTTGTTGTTTTCTATGTTTATCCCCATGGTTTTTTCTGTATGGATACTAAGCCTTACTATCTGCTACTGTTTTGATGCCCCATGGCTTAGTTTCTTCAATTGGCGGCCAGACGCCAAACAACTTGTAGCGGATACATTGAAATTTCATTGGGTTCCTGTATTCCTACCACGATTATCCAACCTCTTTTATGTCCTGATTTTTAATTTTATTGCTACGCTTACGGGCAACCGTATCCTCCGTTGGTTAAGGGTTGATTTTGATTCCAGGATAAACAAGATAATTTTCTCTATTCCATTAGGATGGGGTGTTTATTCTTTAGGCATTTTCTATCTCGGTATTTCAAGGCTGCTGTATAAGGAGGCGGTTTACTTATTTTTAACGTTACTCGGCGTACTTTCAATCCTTGAGATAAAAAAGGTAGGGGCAACCCGCCTCAGGCGGATGGTTGCCCAAAATGGGGCAGGTGCAAGACCTGCCCCTACATTTTCGCCCTCTTTGCCTTATAAAATAGACAAAACAGACCTCGTATTCCTGCCCGTAATAATTATATTTTTGATTGTTCAGCTTGTGACATCTTTCAGCCCAGTAGTAAGTGCTGACCCACTTATCTATCACATGGCGCTTCCAAAGCTGTACATAAAGCATCATGCGTTAGTACATTTCCCTGGTTTTTTGTTTTCGACACTTCCAGCGCATACGGAGATGCTATATCTATTGGGTCTAATAACTTCGGGTGAGACCCTTTCAAAACTTTTTAGCTTCAGTATTTCATCAATGTTTTTAATTACGATATTTTCTATCGGAGCCAAATATTTTTCAAAAAAGGTTGGATATTTGGCTGTTGTTGTTATGATTACAGTGCAGTTTGCATTTCCTTTTTCTTCTTGTTTTTCTGAACCATGGATAGATGTAGCCCTTGGATTATTCTCATTATTGGGGGTATATGCATTTTTTGTGTGGATAGAAGAAAGAAGGGTTCGACAGGCTCACCCTGAGCATAGCCGAAGGGAAGGATATCTTTACCTCTCTATTATTTGTTGTGCCTTAGCGTCTGCGACTAAAATCCAGGGACTATTTTTTGTGTCATTGTTCTTTGTAGGTTTGCTCGTTACTGTTAAAATGGATAGGCATTTCTTAAAGAAACTGGTGTGGTGTATATTACTTGTTGGTATTGTCGCATTGCCATGGTACATAAGGAGTTGGTGGTTAACGAATGACCCAGTCTTCCCCTTTTTCTACGATTATGTTGGTGCATCCGCCTCAGGCGGATGGAACAACTGCTCAAACGAGTGCTTTCGTGCCTTTCTTTCACAAGCACAATGGAGAGGCGCTAAATGCTTTAATGACTTTATCAAGATTAATAAAGAATTACTTTCCTCAACATACTCTCTTTCGCCTATCGTTGGTATATTTTTGATGCCCGCCCTCACGACACTCTGGCAAGGAAACAGGTTTATAAGGCGCTTTTTCTGTGTAGCCATTGCATATTATATTTTCTTTATCTTTACTTCCCCACAATGGAGATTCTTCTACGTAGGTTTTGCAATGTTGAGCATTATAGTTGCATACTTTATTACGACAGCATGGACGAAATACTCGCTTACAAGGCTACCCATCATTTTATGTATGGTTGTCCTTTCTATTGCATCTTTCTCTATATCCATTAAGTGGGTTGTTAGCCCATTCTTTACGGGTTTAGGCGTTCTCGACCAGAGACAATTTCTAAACGAGTGTAGTGAAAACAGAATAGCCGTGTGGATTAACGATAATCTACCGCAAGACGCAAAGGTATTATCCTGGCGTTTAGATGTATCGTATTACCTGAACAGGGATTATATGGAGGTAAATCCTGCATTCCAGAGTGTTTTGAACTTTGACAAAATCAATAATACCTTAACTTTCTTAAAAAGCATAAAAGAATTGGGCATAACACACCTTCTTTATGACTATGCCCATGATGAGGTGTTTACCCACAAGATAAAAGAGTTCCTTGATAAGTGCTTACTCGAATTGCTTGAAAGCGGTAAAATTACTCTGCTAAAGCAGGTAGATAGTTATGCCGTTTATTCAGTGGAAAGATAACATTGATAAATTAGAGAGATTGTTGTACCATTCGGTAAAAAGAAATGAGAAACATAGAAATTAATAATACATTATGCAAGGGATGTTATATATGTGTTGAGATATGCCCTGTGAATGTCTTTGAAAAAGAGGGCGATGTCTCTGAGACGGGGTTTGTGCCTGTTTTAGTAAAACATCCTGATAAATGCACAAGGTGTATGCTCTGCGAACTTCAGTGCCCTGATATGGCAATTACTGTTAAGTAAAATGAGAAACACTTTGCAAGGGTTTCAATCCTTCCTTCAGGGTAACGATGCATGTGCGGAGGGGGCTATTGCGGCAGGATGTCTTTTCTTTGCAGGATACCCTATTTCACCATCGAGTGAGATAATGGAATGGATGATGCGCCGTTTGCCTGAGGTGAATGGCGTTTTTATCCAGATGGAGGACGAGATATCATCTATTGCTGCGGTAATAGGAGCCTCATGGGCTGGCGCAAAAGCAATGACGGCAACCTCCGGTCCGGGGTTAAGTCTTATGATGGAAAATATTGGTTATGCTATTATGACTGAAACCCCATGTGTTATTGTGGATGTTCAGAGGGTTGGACCAGCTACCGGTCAGGCAACGCGTCCTGCTCACGGCGATATGATGCAGGTCAAATGGGGCTCTCATGGCGACTACCAGGTAATTGCCCTTTCGCCATGGTCAGTACAGGAGATGTATGACGAAACAATCCGTGCCTTCAATCTTGCGGAGACATATCGAGTGCCTGTTTTTGTTATGGCTGATGCTGCGTTGGGGCACCTCAGGGAGAATTTCGTGGCTCGTCGCCCGTCGCTCGTTGCCCGTCAGCCACGAGTCACGAGTCACGAGTCACGGGGCACGGTCTTTGGGGAAGGCGAAAACCTATTAATTACAGGTTCCACGCATGATGAGTATGGTTTCAGGAAGACACAGGATGCAGATGTTCAGGAAAGGCAGTTAAAAAGGCTGAGCAATAAGATATTGCAGAATGCAGATAAAATTATACAAACGGATGAATACATGCTTGAAGATGCCGATGTGGCAATCATAGCATATGGGATTACTGCAAGGGCAAGCATTGCGGCGGTTAAGATTGCTCGTCAGAATGGGGTAAAAGCAGGACTTTTAAGGTTAAAAACCATTTGGCCCTTTCCAGATTCTATTGTTAAGCAAGTTGGAATGAGGGTCAAAAAAATCATCGTTCCTGAAATGAATTTAGGGCAGATTGTTCGTGAGGTTCAAAGGGTGGTTAAAACAGACGTAATATCGTTCTCAAAGGTAAATGTTGAAGTCATTACGCCAGAAGAAATTCTTACTCATCTCTTTTAAACTGGGTAGTATGGACAAACTTGTTTGTCCGTGAATTAAAATGTGATGAAGATTGCAATAGCAGCCATCCTGGGGACTATCGGGGGACCGAGAACTTATGCGTATAATTTAATTAAGGCTCTTTTAAAAATTGACAAAGAGAACGAGTACATTATTCTTACTGATAACACAGAACTTTTACACCCTATTGAAGGGATTCAAAATAAAAATCTAATTAAATCTTCAATCTACAATCTACAATTTCCAATCTTTGGTTTGTACGATGTGGGTTTATATCACAATACAAAAAACGCCCTGCCATTATTTAGCCACACAAAATCAGTTGTTACTATTCATGATATGGCGCCGTTCCTTTTTCCGGAAAGTTTTACAATTATGCAAAGGGCGCACCTTAAGTTTCACTTCAGGCATGCAGTTAAAAAGGCTAAGAAGGTAATTACCGTATCGCAACAGTCAAGAACGGACATCATTAATATCTTAGGCGTCAATGAGACGAAGGTTGTTAGTATTCTTAATGGAGTTTCAGACGATTTTCACAGGATAAATGATACTAGGAGGCTCGAAGCATTCAGGGTTAAACACGGGCTCGCAAAGGATATAATATTGTGTGTGAGCACATTACAGCCGAGGAAGAATATTGACGTTGCAATAAGAGCTTTTTCCCAATTAAAAAGGCAAAAGGATATCCCGCATCAGCTTGTTATCGTAGGTAGAAAGGGATGGTTGTGGAAAGATATAATGAGATTGGTACTGGAATTAAATCTGCAAAAGGATGTTATCTTCATCGGGGCGGTAGAAGATGAGCAATTACCTTTGGTTTATAATCTTGCAGAGGTGTTTCTTAATCCTTCCTCTTATGAGGGATTTGGTTTGACCTGTCTTGAGGCTATGGCATGCGGCGTTCCCGTTATTGCTACTAATGTTTCCTCCTTTCCGGAGGTCGTTGGCGATGCTGGAATTCTGGTTACCCCAAAGAGCGTCGAAGAATTGGCGCAGGCTATCTTTGATGTGCTTTCCAATAGCTCTTTGAGGGACGAACTTATTAAAAAGGGCATTGAAAGGGTGAAAATGTTTTCGTGGACACAAACTGCAGAGAAGACCATTGGCGTCTATAAAGAGGTAATAGGGGACAGTGGCTAAGAGGTGAATAGGCTAAGAGGCGAAAAGGTGAAAAGGCTAAAAAGGAATGGGTTGCTTTCTGTCATGCTGAATTTATTTCAGCATCTCGTTCCTTTGCCCAACAAGACCCTGAAACAAGTTCGGGGTGACAAAAGGAAATCCTTACCTCTTCGCCTCTTCACCTTTTTACCTTTTTGCCTTTTTATTTTACTATGCGGTTGTTCCAGTGTTTCTGTTAAAGAACCGAAGCAAGAATTGGTGGCTATTGCTAATGACTTGTGGAGAAAGTATCATTGTATTACCGTTGATAACGGGGCAATAAACCGTGAATTTGGCAAATGGGATGATTTTGTAAAGGAGATTATAAAATCGGATTATAGTCCGTCTAAGGCGGACGGCAAAAGGAGTGTTTCTTTGGCAAGAAAGATTAACAATAATCCAAAGAAGGCTAAAGAGGGAGGTTATTATGATGATTACAAAAATACGATAGTGATACCATATAAGGTTACTTTCCCTGTAGCAGAGTTGAAAGAGGCGCTGAGATTTGCCTTGTTAGACCGCAAATTAGAAACAATATCAAAGATTCAAAAGACCGTGAGTAGGGGCGGGTTTCAAACCCGCCCCTACATGGAGGAATATAGAACACTGTGTGAGAGGATTAATCCTGAACATGTAGATACGTTCGGGGACAACTCTAACGAATACTCAGAGGACGAGTTGAGAACCTTAATAACTTATATGGATGAAAAGTATCAAGATGAATCTGCAAGTATAGAGTATAACCGACGATTCTTTCAGGATGCCTTAGACCATGAACTGGGACACTTCTTTTTGGATGATGTAGAGGAAGGCGGCATAGGGCTTCTTTACGATAAGCGATACGAAGGGCCGACATCAGGTGAGATATTGGATTACGTTTACAACAGGTTTAAGGATTCTTCCCGCCAAAAAAACGGCGGATTTACAACATTCATAGACAGGCTCTCAGAAATTTATGCCCCTGTTACGTGGTGCCATGCATTAGAAGGGTATAATCCCCCCAACGCCTCTTTACTAAAGGGGGGCATGGGTGGAATTAGAGAATTGATTGAGTATGTACTGAAGCAAAGGACGTCGTATAGGCTTTACATGGTTGCAAATTATGATAGTAGCGGGATAGCATGGCATGTTGGGGCTTTGTGTTTTCTTGGTATTGATGAAGGTGATATCGTGGATATAAATTATATTGATAAATTGCCTCCTTATTTTGTTCCCTACAACGGTCAGATATTCTTCAACCCTGTTAGGAAAGAAATTGTATCAGTAGGGGCGGGGTTACCCCGCCCCTACAAAATGGCAGAAATTAGGAAAGCCGAAGTATACTTGAGGGAATACGAAAAGGTTTTGCTGAAGCAAGAATTATTCGTTAGAATGGTTGATGCCTTGATGAGTGTAAGTCTCAAAGATGATAGTGAGGAGAAGGACTTTTCGGAAACTAATTATGATTTAAAACCGTTACTGAACGAAGCAGATTTAGAAATATTTAAAAGGATGAAGTTTATGGGAAAGCCGATGTTTCAAAAGGCTGTTGAGAAATACAGATTGGGATTGCAATTGCTAAAGAATGGCTACAGCCCTGAGAAAATTAGGAAAGAGTTAGAATATGCTACCCATTATGTGTACAAGGGTAAGGAATATTTCTGGCAAGATAACGGATTCAAGATAATAGGAGAAGTACCTTTTTT
This sequence comes from Planctomycetota bacterium, assembly GCA_016198835.1. GTDB lineage: Bacteria > Planctomycetota > Brocadiia > Brocadiales > Subterrananammoxibiaceae > Subterrananammoxibius > Subterrananammoxibius californiae. The sequence goes on from JACQHT010000082.1 coordinate 12,730, forward strand.
GAGTTCAGAGTAGAGAGTTCAGAGTTCGCCCTGTCATGCGACAGGGTGCCACGTCGGATGACGTGGCGGAGTGGAAAAGAAAATGCAGAGGATTGTTGAATGTGTGCCCAATTTTAGTGATGGCAGAAACCCTGATACTATAAATCAAATAAAGGAAGAAATAGAGTGTGTTTCAAACGTTAAACTGCTTAACGTAGAGTCAGATTGGGATTATAATCGAACCGTAATCACCTTTGTGGGTACACCAGAGGGCGTGAAGGATGCAGCCTTTAAGGCAATAGCAAAGGCTGCCGAACTAATTAATATGTCCAAACAAAAGGGTGAGCATCCGAGAATTGGAGCCACAGACGTTTGTCCTTTTGTGCCTGTCTCTAACGTAACAATGGAGACCTGCGTTGAACTGGCAAGTGAACTTGGAAAAGAGGTGGGCGATAGGCTTGGTATTCCTGTATATCTTTATGCAGAGGCGGCAAGGACGGCTGAAAGAAAAGACCTATCAAATATTAGAAAAGGTGAATACGAAGGCTTAAAAGAAAAATTGAGTTGTGAAGATTGGAAACCAGATTATGGTCCTGGCGTATTTGATGAAACAGTTAAGAGGACAGGGGCAACAGTAATTGGTGCAAGAAATTTTTTGATTGCGTATAACGTTAACCTTGAAACTGGCGATGTAAGGATTGCTAATAGGATTGCTGGTATAATCAGGGAGTCAGGTAGCAAAGGGATTCCTGGCAAACTGAAATGTGTGAAAGCAATGGGTGTGGAATTGAGAAAGCATGGGATTACCCAGGTTTCAATGAATCTAACGAATTTTAACGTTACACCCATTCATGTTGCCTACAATGCCGTTAAAGAACAGGCGTCGCTTCTCGGTATAAAAGTCACAGGAAGCGAAATAATTGGACTTGTTCCAAAGAAGGCGCTTATAGATGCAGGAAGGTTCTATTTAAACGACCCGCCTCAGGCGAGTGAAGAAGAATTGATTAATGGTGCAATCTCAAACCTTGGATTGAGCCAACTGACTAAGTTTATTCCTGATAAGAAAGTTATTGAGTATTTAATTTAACGGTAAATTGTCATTGCGAGACCCCTTTTCCTGTCATTGCGAGCGTAAGCGAAGCAATCTCATTTTTTCCTGGACAACACATATTATGAGATTGCTTCGTCGCTTTGCTCCTCGCAATGACATCGGTATAGGGAGGGCTAAAATGAAGTTAATTATTAAAAGTATAATTATTGCTATTTTTTTGACTTTACAAATAAGTGCTCTAAACGCTGAAATCCTCGAAAACATCATGCAAAACAAACAAACGGTAATTGACCTCACTTACCCGCTTAATTCAAAAAACGCATACTGGCCTGGACCCTCATATTCTCCTTTTACATACGAATCTGTTGCTACACTCGAAAAGAACAATGTCTTTTCTGGAAAGTATTCCACGCCTGAGCATCTCGGAACGCATATAGATGCTCCTAATCATTTTGCGGCGGGCAAACCATCGGTTGACCAGATTCCGCTTGAGAAACTTATAGGTCCTGCAGTCGTTATTGATGTAAGCTCAACGGTGGGGGGAAATGATGACTATCTGCTTAATGTAGATGAGATTTTATCCTGGGAAAAAGCGCATGGTAAAGTGCCACAGGGCGCAATAGTCCTTTTGAATACCGGTTGGGCAAAGCGATGGAATAATTACGCTGAGTATAAAAATGCTGATGAAGTCGGGAAGCTCCATTTCCCTGGTTTCTCTGAGGAAGCTGCAAGGTTTCTTGTCGAGGAGAGAAATATTAACGGTATCGGAATAGATACGTTGAGTGCCGATTACGGGCCTTCAACAGATTTCAAGGTGCATCATATTATAAATGGCGCAGGCAAGTATATCTTAGAAAACGTAGCCAACCTCGATAAGTTACCACCAGCAGGCGCAACCCTCATAATCGCCCCGATAAAGATAGAAGGCGGCTCCGGCGGGCAAACAAGGGTATGGGCAATATTGCCGCCATAATCAGTTCGGAGTCTTTGAATACTTAACTTTTAACTGATGCGATTTTCTTTGACAAGGGTTGTAACTATCTGCAATAATATCAGCGATTCGTGAGATTTCAGGTAGTAACTGGTGGGACAAGACCGAATTAAAATAAAACGATTAAAAGGGTATTCCAGAAATGAAGAAAGCGTGTTGGTGGCTTTCTTATTCGGCTCCAAGGCGAAGAAAAGGTCGTCTAAAATTTCCGATTGGGATATTGCCTGTTATTTTAAGCCGATTTCAAATACAGTAGAGTGGGAATGTGAGCGCGATTACCCGCAAGAGAGTAAGGTATGGGGTGACTTAGTTGAAATTTTAGAAACTGACAATGTTGATTTTATTGTTTTAAATCGTGCGCCAGCAAATATTGCTGCCTCAGCAATTCAAGGGCTTCCTTTAGTAATCAAGGATAGAAAGCTTTATCTTGAGTTTATGTTGATTGTAACCCGGGAAGCGGAAGATTATCGTCAGATAGTGCAGGAATATGCTGAAATTTACTGGCGTTCATCTTCTTTAAGTAAAGAAGATAGAGAGATTCTAAACAAGCGTCTTGTCTTTCTTGATTTAGAACTTCAAGATAGTAAAGAGTACAGCAGTCTTACCAAGTCTGAACATGAAACAGATAGAAGGAAAAGACGGGAAGTAGAGCGATGGATTGAGAATTTGATGAATGCGGCGATTGATGTTTCCAAGACTATTTTAGCCAGCAAAAAGCGAGCTATTCTCTCCAGTTACCGAGAGGTTTTGTGAAGCATCAACCTTATCCCTTATTTTTCTGAGGATTTAGGGGAACAATTGGCGAATTAGGCAGAATTGCGAAACATCCTTACCCATGAATATCTGGATATTCGCTGGAGGCGGATTGAAGAATTTATTCAAAAAAGCAAACCCTATTTTAAAAAATTCATCAAGGTGGTAAGAAAGATGGTTGAGTAAATAACAAGCCGATTAATTTCCCCACTCATTCCAACGCTCTGCATCTTTAAACAAGGCAGAAATTTTGCGATTCAATCCCACCAAAAAATAGCAGGCAGACAAGGATATGGGCAATACTGCTCCCGTAGTGAGTTTAGAGTTGAGAGTTAGGAGCGCAAAGCTATGAACGCATTACTATGCTTGGGTGGCATGGTAATCCATCGCCTCTGACTAAGGATACCATGGACAAACCATGGCATGTCGACATGACATGCTTGTTTATCCGTGCTCCACGAAACATCCCTGGTAGACAACGAACCCATGAAATAAATTCAGGGCATGCTTTATGTTCGTTGATTCAATCCGCCTGAGGCGGATAAAACCTCGTTGTCTACTGCTCAGAATGACAATTAAGGGCTTGCTGCTGCCAAGAGTTAAAAAAAGAAGGGGAGGACATTTGGCGCGCCTAAAAGGCAACCGCCTCCTACCCTCCCCATATTTTTTACTAATGTTAACGCAACTAAAACCAAGCTTACTGGATGCAGTCTGTTGCGTTAATTGCAATTACGCCTTCCAAACTGACACACCAATCAGTTGCCCACTGGTCGCAGGGATTTGTAGTACAATCAATATAATTCCCACCGCCGTAGCACGCCTTTATCTTCCAATCTTCCGTTGGGGTAATACAAATCTGCTTGCCCCGGAAATCATTGATGACGTACAGGTCGCCAAGCTCGCAGTCAGCAATATTACCGACCTCCTCCTTATCGTATGTGCCAGTTGGAGGACACTGGAATCTGAAGAACAAATCGGTGGTACTACCCAATATACAGCCAACCTGATAGCCTGCTATGTAACAAGCTGCGCCATCGCACGGATCCTCGTTTGCAGCACAACCGGCAGTCTGACCGCATGGCAAGAACTGATGGTCGGAGCGATCTATGCTGCCAGTAGACCGCTTATCTGCGCATGGGTTAACGCCGTCAACGCCATGCAATGAACCACTTGCGACCCTCTCCGTACCACAAATAAGCTTCCATGTGCCTGAATGATACCCCGATCTCGGGAATCCACTGCCAGGATGATCTGCAGTATCCTTGCAATACTTTACTACCCTTGTGATTGTGGCGTCAAAGATACAGTCATCTGGAATACCTGAGGACTGATAGTTTGCATCTTCTGGTGGAATAATTGGTCC
>JACQHT010000083.1 GCA_016198835.1 Planctomycetota bacterium
ATTTACAGGGAATTAATAGCTGGTTCGCGTGCGCTCGAAAAGGCTTTAAAGGTCTCTTATCTTGGACCTGAAGGTACTTTCAGTTTTCTCGCGGCAAAACAAAGGTTTGGTTCTTCCGTTGAGTATCTTCCTTCTAAAAGCATTGATGCGGTGTTCAGGGATGTAATAAGCGGCAGGGCTGACTATGGGATTGTCCCCGTTGAAAACTCTACGGAAGGGGGAATCAGGGAAACCTTGAACATGTTCATGGAGTGCGACGTAAAGGTTTGTGCTGAGATAGTGCTTCCCATCCACCACAACTTAATGGCGAATTGTCCTGCCAATCAAATAAAAAAGATTTATTCTAAGCTTCAAGTTTTTGCGCAGTGCAAGCAGTGGTTGACTAATAACTTTACAAATGCAGAACTTTTAAATGTTGGGAGTACAACAGAGGCTGCGCAGATTGCAAAACAGGAGAGTAATGCGTCTGCAATTGCCCATGCTGAGGTTGCGCAACTGTACGGAATTAAAATACTTTATAAAAACATAGAAGATAATCCCAATAATATAACTCGATTCTTTGTCCTTAGTAATAAGTCTTGTAGTCCCAGCGGTCGTGATAAAACAGCTATCATGTGTTACATCAGAAACGAACCTGGCGCACTATATGAAATCCTTACACCTTTTAAAGAACATGGTATTAACTTGACCAACATAGAACCTCTACCCACAAAGAGAAGAGCGTGGGATTATTGTTTTTATCTCGATTTCGAGGGACATACAGATGAAAATAATGTGAGTAAAGCATTAGAGGATGTTAGCCATAAGTGTTTAGAGTTAAGGGTTCTTGGTTCATATCCAAAAAGCGATTAGCTCAATAGACCGGGATGCTGAACGGGTGGTACGGACAAGCTTGTTTATCCGTGTAAAGTAAAATTATCATGGCGAACAAACCGTTTATCGTAGGCAACTGGAAGATGAATCTTACGCTTGAGGGGGGCAAGAACCTTGTAAGGACACTTAAAAACAAACTGACTAACGTAACGGATGTGGACGTGGGTGTATGTCCACCTTTTGTATTCTTAAAGGACTTATGCGAGATACTCCGAGGGAGCCCTATCATCGTAGGCGCTCAAAACATGCACTGGGAAAAAAACGGCGCTTATACCGGAGAGGTGTCTGGTTTAATGATTAAGGAGGTAGGCTGTACACATGTAATTATTGGACATTCTGAAAGAAGAACTATTTTTGGCGAAACAAACACAATCATTAATTCAAAGTTAAAAGCTGTATTTGATATTGGGCTAAAACCCATATTTTGTATTGGTGAACGATTGGAAGAAAGGGAATCGAGAAAAACAAATAAAGTAGTTGAGACGCAACTTAGAGAAGGTCTAACCAATCTGAGCAGTGCGCAGATTGGTCAACTAACGATCGCTTATGAACCTGTATGGGCAATAGGCACTGGCATAACAGCTACACCGGCGCAGGCAGGTGAAGTGCATTCTTTCATCCGTAACTTTCTGATTAAAGAGTACGGTAACAACATTGCCTGCAAAATACGAATTCAATACGGCGGCAGTGTTAAACCCGATAATGTGCGCGAGCTTCTTATACAGCCAGAGGTAGATGGCGCTCTGGTAGGAGGAGCCAGCCTTGATGCAGGGACATTTATCAGCATAGTCCTCACTGCTACGAAACAGTAGATAATCGGTGATGGGTGATAGGTGGTGGAAATTACAGGAGGTATTTTTTAAATGAAACTTAATGCAGAAAAGCTACTTAAATGGGGTATAGCAATTGTAACAATATTTGGCATAATTGGTGCACTTTTCAGACTTGAATTAGTGACGCCATTATTTATCGTACTCATTCTAACATGTTGTGTATTGGTACTATTAATATTGCTCCAGGCAGGAAAGGGTGGAGGTCTTGCCGCTTTAGGTGGTCTGACTGACCAGACAGCTTTCGGGACAAAGACAGGCACTTTTTTGAGTAAGGTTACATATTTAGTAGGGGCCGCTTTTATCGTAACTACTATATGTCTTACCAAAATAACTACAACAAGGCATGTCATTACGATACCACCTGCGCATGAGGTGCCAGCACCTGCTCATGGTTTTATTCCTGCAGGGGAAGAAGTACCTGTCAGTCCACCTGAGACCGAAGGTCCCGCAGGCATGAAAACTGTGCAAGAATCTGGCGAATCAGCCACGTCTGACGGTAAAGGGGCAGAGGTTCCAAAATCAACCCAAAAGAGCGAGCAGCAAAATATACCTGAAGAGAAGGGAGAAGGGAATAAGAAATAGGAAATATTGGCTATTCCCTATTGGCTATTGAAATGATTAGAAGTATGACAGGTTTCGGCGATGCCGAAATAATGGATGAAATAAAAACAATTCAAATTGAGATTCGTACGGTAAATAATCGCTTCTTGAAAATAGACAGTAGGGTCCCTCAGCCCCTTGAAATTTATGAAGGCCAGATAGAGGGACTGATAAAGCACAAAATATCTCGTGGGAGCGTATTTATAGCAGTCAACTATAAGCCCATTCGTCAAGAATATGATTACCATCTTAATATAGATGCCCTTAAGAGACATTATCATTTTTTACAAGAAGCTCGAAGCGAACTGGGCATTAAGGAAGATATTTCAATTTCATCCTTGATTCAGCTACCAGGGGTTTACCAGCAGATGCAAGGGGAGAATGGGCATGTAGAAGGTTTATGGCCTCAGTTGGAGAAGATGGTAGAAGCCGCCATTGAAAAGGTTGTGCAGATGAGGACCGAGGAGGGCAAAAATCTATGGAAAGAAATCGAAACAAGAAGAAATGAGATTGCGCTCTTACTAAAGAAGGTAGAGGACAGAGCTCCACATATCGTTACTGGATACAAACAGCGTTTGCATGATAGGATTTCTAATCTACTTGCAGGCACAGGCGCAAATGTTACAGAGACCGATTTATGCAGGGAAATAGCTATGTTTGCAGAACGTTCCGATATTACAGAAGAAATTGCCCGACTGAAGAGCCACCTGTCACAGCTTGATGACACAATGATGGAGGAGCAACCTGCAGGGAAAAAACTTGAGTTTATTGTGCAGGAGATGTTCCGGGAGGCCAACACTATGGCTTCTAAGGCAAACGATAGTGAACTGGTGTGGGATATTATCAGAATTAAGACAGAAATAGAAAAGATAAAAGAACAGGCGCTTAACATAGAATGATAAGAGTCTACGAGTCTTGAGTCAGGAGTCGGAAGTCAAGACCCGGGACTCAAGACTCAGGACTCAAGGCTAATGAAAGGTAAATTAGTAATAATTTCAGGTCCCTCTGGCTGCGGGAAAACCACAGTATGCAGCCATTTAACTCAGGAGCCAAATATAAAGAAATCTATTTCTTTCACCACCAGAGCACCGCGAGCTTATGAGAAAGATGGGGTGCACTATCACTTTATTTCAAGGGACGCGTTCTATAAAAGAATTGACGAGGGAAGGTTTGCAGAATATGCTGAATATTGTGGGAACCTTTACGGCACATCTCTTGACCATCTAACAAAGGCATTGGAAAATGGTCTGATTTACCTTCTGGAAATTGACGTTCATGGCGCTTCGCAGATACGCAAAAAATTCCCAGAGGTAATTACCATTTTTCTTATACCTCCAGATGAAGAGACATTAGAAGAACGGCTCGTCAAGAGAAATACAAATAATAAAGCCGAAGTAGATGAAAGACTTGAAATTGCAAAGGATGAGTACAAATATCGGGACAACTATAAGCATTGTATTGTTAACGATAAACTTGATGACACAATAAAAAAGATCCGTAAGGTCTTAGAATTAGGGTAAGGGGGTATTGCAATACGCCCCTACTCTGGGCCTCACGCGCCTATCACAATGCCCCACAATATAATCCTTGGCGTAACAGGAAGTATTGCAGCATACAAGGCTGCAGAAATAGCATCAAAATTAAATGCCATTGGTCATGACGTTACGGTTATAATGACAGCATCTGCACAGCAATTTATAAACCCTCTGACCTTTCGTACACTTTCCAAAAACCAGATAATAACGCACCTTTTTGAGGATATTGCTTACGACCCTCTGCATGTTTCATTGGTTGATAAAGCGGACCTCGTCATTATAGCCCCTGCAACGGCTAACATCATTGGCAAGATCGCTTCAGGAATTGCAGATGATATATTGACATGTACAATAATGGCAACAAAATCACCTGTCTTGATTGCCCCAGCAATGGACGATAGGATGTATACGAACCCTCTTGTGCAAGAAAATATCAAGAAACTTAAAGGACTCGGTTATAAGTTTATAGGTCCAGAAAAAGGGCGACTTGCTTCAGGCCGGATAGGTTTGGGCAGGCTGGCTGCAATCGAACTAATACTCAAGGCAATTGAAAAGGAACTGGGTACAAAGGTTAAGAGGTTAAAAGGTAAAAAGGTGAAAAGGTAAAAGACCTCTTAACCTCTTTGCCTCTTTACCTTTTAACCGTTCCATCGTTTGGCTATTGACTTAGGCTAAGGTATGCCTTATAATCGCCAACAGTTATGCAAAAGGTCGAAGTCAGGATAAAACGTAAAGAGGGATGTAATGACCTCCCGCTTCCCCAATACATGAGCGAAGGGGCAAGCGGAATGGACCTTTACGCCGCCGTTGATGAGACCGTCCTCCTTAAACCAAAGGATATAAAACTTATACCCACAGGGATATATATTGCAGTGCCGAGAGGCTATGAAGCCCAGGTTAGACCACGCAGCGGGCTCGCACTAAAACATGGATTAACAATCGTCAATACCCCGGGAACAATTGACTCAGATTACAGGGGAGAGGTTTGTGTAATTCTCACTAATATCGGAAAGGAGCCTGTTGAGATAAAGCGTGCCATGAGGATTGCACAATTAATTATTTTACCAGTCATTCGCGCCGAACTATTAGAGGTTCA